>JAOADS010000031.1 GCA_026417195.1 Ignavibacteria bacterium
CATCTAAGTAATTAACTTTTATACCGCTGCTAATTAAATAATCGTTAACATCATTGCAATCTAATCCAATGTTTTTTAGAACATCTGCAGATAAACTTTCAAAAACATTAGTAGCATATTCTGTTATATCAAGAACTTCCTGCTTCCAGCTTAATTGATCTCCGTTAAAATATTTCACGCTGTTCCATGTTGTACCGTTGTCACTGGATACTTCTATATAGGCATTATCCATAATCTCTATCTGATGTCTGTGCCAGAATGTAAGAATAGTAACCGGATTGGATGAAATATTTCTCCCGGAAGCTAAGGTCATAGTCCTGTTGGTAGAGTTTGAATAGTTTCCTGTGGGACTTTCAGTGAACGACCTTGTTGGAGAATAAAACTGTGAAGTCGTAGTGTTCCATCCACCAACCATAGTCCAGTTTCCGTTTCCGTTCTCAGCACTGTCAGCAAGTGTCAGGATTCCGCTACCTATACAGACATGAATTTTTTCTGTGTGAACAAGACTGGTATCATTTTGCCTGATGGTGAGCTGTATCGGTAATCCGGAATTCACAGGTGCATTGGTAAGAATATTAAAATTAAGTGTAACACTATCCTGATAACCCGGAGCTATGCTGTTATAATTAAATGAAGCAGAAGAAATATTAATATATGGGCTTAGAGAAGTAAGCTGTATCTTTACATTCGGAGATGACATTAATCCTTTGTTTCTGAAATGTACCTTAAGATTTCCGGATTCTCCGGCACTGTAATTTAATTTATTAAGTCTCAAACTCGTAGGTGCCGTGTAACCGCCACAAGCTAGAGCAAAATAAATGTTACTCCAAACAGTTGACTGTGCAAGAGGTAAGATTCTTGACTGAGGAGGCCAGAAACCATCTGTTGAGGTTCCAACCTCTGGAGTCATTGCTATAATTCTGGCATGACCGGAATCATTATAATACCAGTCATCCGTTACACCTCTAACTGGATATCCAAATGTGTCAAGGGATCTGCCTAATGTATAGTGATTCTGCAAAGCCATATCAGCAGACATGTTCTGGAAAATATTTTCATCAGGTGTAGGTGTTCCAGAATATCCCCATGGCCTTATGAAGTAATTACCGTATGTGTGATAACTTAATATTCCCCTGAAATTCCTTGAGTTAACAAAATTCATTGCATTAAATGTTTCAATCTGATCAAAAGGAGAATCTCCCCTGAAAGTCTCGGAGCCACACACAGTTGACGAACCTCCGCCAGACCAGTTCCAGAAAGCATAAGGCCCAAAGTTCCTGTTCATATCAGCTCCTATTCCTCCTGAACAGGGTTTGCGACTGATTCTCCACATACCGCCGCCATTTGGATTTGTTTGTCTGTTATATTCATAGCCGTCCGGATTAAAGACTGGCGTAAAATAAAGTTCCCTGTAACGCAATATGTAAGTAGCTAAAGGATGAATGTTGTAATTTTCAAGCAACCAGTAGATGAAATAAATATTCTGTGTTGCACTCATCGGCTCGCGTGCATGAATAAGTGAATGGAACCAGACTTCTGGTCTTCCTGTCGGTGCATTAGGACTATTGGAAACTCTTACTGTCCACATAGGTCTGCCTTCATGGGAGTTTCCTATGGAGAATTTCACTGAAATAAGTCCTGGATATTCCAATCTCATTGAGTCAAGCTTATTGATTATTTCCTGATAAGTAAGATATCCACCCATAGAGCCGAAGACTGAATGACTGACATTGTAGTTTTCAACGGATTGAAGTATTGCAGCCCGTTTTTCAGCCTCTGTCATAACCGAGCGGGAATTATAATATTCCATCCAGTCTGGAATCTGAATCAGATATGAAAGTCCAGTTTGTTTAAGAAGACCTATTTCAGTTTCCGAAAGCCAGGTAAGTATATAGTCATCAATAGATTCAGCATGATCTATATGCAGTCCGGCATTTTCAAGTCTTTCGAAATCTGAAGGTGTTGAAGCTGAAATCTTCACAAGTGAATATTTCTCCTGAACATGATTTACTGAACCTGAATTAAATCCAAAAATAAAAAAACATATGATGGCAAAAAACAGAGAGAGAGAGAAGTAAATTTTAGGCGTATTCATTCCTGTTAATTATATGGTTTTTATTTAATCTAATTTATGGATTAATTAATTTATCTTCAATATTATTAAGTAAAGATTAATTAGGGTTATTAGTTAGGTTCTTTCATTACAGTAAACCATACTCAAGAATTGTATCAAGCCTAATAATTAGTTAATTTTGCAATATAACAATCATAAAGAAACTTTTAAAACATAGCAGGTATTAAAGAAAATATGAAGAAAATACTTTACATCTCACTGGCATTATTAGTTATAAACACATCATATGCCCAGTTTAAGGAGATTCCTGAGAGAACTAAAACTAAATTGAAAAGCGGGCTTATACTTGGTTTCATCAATCCGGAAAACTTTTCATTAACTCATTCATTTAATATTTCGTATTACAATAGCGGTAACACAAATATAAGTTTAACATCTTATACTGCTACAGTTGGTTATAAAATCTCAGATAATATGAATCTGGATGCAGACATAACAATGCAATACTCCCCATACGCATCAATAAATCACAGTAATATAACTAACAAAGAATTCCAGAGATCTTTGAGCGGAATAAGCTTAAGTAGAGTATCATTTAATTACCGTCCGTTTAAAAATATGTTCATCAACATAAATTACTACAACAACAGTAATTCATTTTACGGCAGATATTACAAAGGATTTTTAAATCCTTTCTGGGATGTGAATTATTAATCCCTTAAAATTAACTTATAAGAATTGCAGGGAGAAACCTTAAAACACTACTCTTTTAATATTCTGATAGTATTACTCCTTGTTATAACTCTTTTTCTTTCATATAGTTTTATAAAACGAATCTATGCAGACAAGCCAGAGGTAAAGTTTCAGCCGGTTGATTCAACATCTTTTATCACGAAACAATCCATAGGAAAAACCCTCCAGATAGATATACAGAATGCTTGTGGAGTACAGGGAATAGCTGAAAAATTTACAGAATATCTGCGTTCAAAAGGGTTTGATGTTGTTGAGATGGGAAATTTTTCAACACAGGATATAAAAACAACTATGGTGATAGACCGAGCAGGAAACCTTGCCAATGCACGACGTGTGGCACTGGCTTTAGGAGTTTCTCCGAAATATGTTATTCAGCAAATGAATAAAAATTACTTTCTTGATGCTACTGTTGTAATAGGAAAAGACTATGAGGAATTACTCCCGTTTAAAAAAGAACCTGCTGCTAAAGAATAATAAAGTTAATAAAAGTTGGATTCAGAAAAACTCGCATTTAAACTCGCCCGGTTGGCTCTTACAAAAAAAGCTGATGATGTAAAGGTGCTTGATTTAAGAGGTATTACTACTATTACTGACTTTTTCGTAATTTGTAGTGCTTATTCAGATCCTCAGGTGAAAGCTGTTTCGGAAGCTATAATCAACGGTGCTAAGGAACTTGGAGAAAAAGTATGGCATAAGGAGGGATTATCTCAGAAAACATGGGTATTGCTGGATTTTGTTGATGTAGTTGTCCATATTTTCCACCCTGAAACGAGAAACTTTTATAAACTGGAGAAACTCTGGGGCGACGCAGAAATAACTGAGGTGAAAAACTGAATAGCTTAAGCCAATCCATACTTTTCTATAAAACTGGTATCAAAATCACCTTCTATGAATTTCTCATGATGCATTACTTTCTTATGAAAAGGTATGGTTGTATGAATTCCCTCTATAACAAACTCATCAAGCGCCCGGTACATTCTTTTTATTGCCTCTTCTCTGTCATCCGCAGTTACTATAAGTTTTGCAATCATGGAGTCATAAAAAGGAGGAATTACATAACCTGAATACGCATGAGTATCAACCCTTACCCCAAGGCCTCCCGGAACATGAAATGCAGTGATCTTGCCGGGCGAAGGAGCAAAATTCCTCTCCGGATTCTCTGCATTAATTCTACATTCAATGGAATGACCCTTCCGCTTTATTTTTTTGGTTTTTATTTTAAGTCCTGAAGCTATTGCTATCTGCTCCCTTATCAGATCAACACCCGTTACCTGTTCGGTAACGGGATGCTCAACCTGAATACGGGTATTCATCTCCATGAAATAGAAATTTTTATTTTTGTCAACTATGAACTCAATTGTCCCGGCGCCTTCATAATTAACTGACTTAGCTCCTTTAACAGCAGCCAGTCCCATAGCTTCCCTTATCTCATCATCTATAAACGGAGACGGAGTCTCTTCAATTAATTTCTGATGCCTTCTTTGTACTGTGCAATCCCTTTCGCCGAGATGAATAACGTTCCCGTGCTGATCTCCCAGAACCTGAATTTCAATATGTCTTGGCTCTTCAACAAATTTTTCTATATAAACATCACCGTTACCGAATGCACTTAAAGCTTCATTTGTTGCCATGTTGAAACTTGATTCCATTTCATTTTCATCTCTTACAATTCTCATTCCCTTGCCACCGCCTCCTGCAGAAGCTTTTATTAAAACTGGATAACCAAATTCCTTTGCTATTTTTTTAGCTTCTGAAACATTTTTCACAACTCCGTCACTTCCGGGCACAACAGGAACTTTAGCTTTCTTCATAGTGTCTTTAGCAAAAGCCTTATCTCCCATTGCTCTTATCATATCCGGAGAAGGACCTATAAATTTTATATCTGATTCTTCACATATCTCGGAAAACTCGGCATTCTCTGCAAGGAATCCGTAACCCGGATGAATAGCATCAACATTTGTTATTTCAGCTGCAGCAATAATTCTTGGAATATTGAGATAGCTTTCGCGTGAAGGAGCAGGTCCTATACATACAGCTTCATCAGCAAACCTGACATGAAGTGAATCCTTATCTGCCTCTGAGTAAACTGCAACTGTTTTTATACCCATATCGCGGCAGGTTCTTATAACCCTGAGAGCAATCTCTCCCCTGTTCGCTATTAATATTTTCTTGAACACTGTTTAGCTGGGTTCAATGAGAAATATGACCTGATTGTATTCAACCGGCTGTCCGTTTTCAACAAGTATTTTAACTATCTTACCATCATGTTCACTTTCTATCTCATTCATCAGCTTCATAGCTTCAATAATACAAAGCACTGTACCTTTCGTAACTACCTGCCCTACCTGAACATATGGATCAGCATTAGGAGATGGTGCTCGGTAAAAAGTACCTACAATCGGAGAACGAACTTCAATAAGTTCTTTACTTGAAGGATGTGATTTTTCTCTTTCCGGAGAAGAAATCTGTTCAGTAACAGGCTGAGACTCCGGAACAGATTGGACTTGAGGTATTGTAAATGACTGAACCGGAACAAAAGGAGGATTATTTTGAAGATTAACTTCAGGATTTTTTGATTTTACAACCTTGAGTCTTGTCCCCTCCTCTTCTATTTCAATCTCACTGATGTTACCTGACTCGATCAGCTTAATCAGCTTTTTAATGTAGTTTAAATCTGTTTTCATTTCCTTTGGTTTTATTTATCCGATTTAAATTATCCTGAAGTTATTTCTTAACTCTTTCTATGTATTCACCAGTTCTCGAATCTACCTTAATTACATCGCCTTCCTCAATAAATAAAGGAGCATTTATTACTGCTCCGGTTTCTGTTTTTACCTGTTTTGTTCCGCCGGTAGCAGTATCACCCTTTATTCCCGGTGGTGCTTCAATAACCTTTAGTTCCACGTGAGGGGGGAGCTCAACTGAAACCGGGACCTCTCCGTTAAACATAATCTGAACATTCTCTCCTTCTTTAAGGTATAGTGACTGTTCACCGATTATATCTTCGGAAACTGAAACCTGATCAAAATTTTCATTATCCATAAAAACATAACCTGTACCATCCTTATAGAGATATTGAAAATTTCTCGTCTCCAGCCTTACAACTTCAATTTCTTCGCCAGATCTGAAACGGTTTTCAATCATCTTTCCGTTTTTAAGATTTTTCATCTTAACCTGATAAAATGCCCTGAGATTACCCGGTGTACGGTGTTCCCATTTCGTTACTACGTGAAGTTCTCCGTTAAATTTTATTACAAGTCCGTTTCTTAAATCTGAAGTCGTAGCCATTTTTTGAAGGAAGATTTATAAAAAACCAAAAATCTAACATTTTTTCAGTCAAAGGTAACCGAAAAAGTAAAAATTAATTTTTAGAAACTTAATATTATTTTACAAATATACCTATATGCTATTGTAAATTCAACCAATGCCAATGATAGAGAAACATTCCGCATTAATTTAGTATCAGAGAAAACGAGGATCAGGAAGTTAGGTATTTCCAAGCTATATATGCCATAAGCCCAGCGCCAACAGGTAGTGTTTTCTCATCAAGATTCATAGTTGCAGTATGAAGACCTGTGGTATTTCCTGCGCCTATCCAGTAAAAAGAACCGGGTACCTCTTTCAGATAATAAGCAAAATCTTCAGCATACATAAATCTTTCTCCTCTGAAAACTCCCTTATATCCAAGATAGTCTTTTGCTGCACTTTCTGCAAACAATGTCTCATCTGGAGAATTTACCAGTTCCGGATAACCGTGGGATATTTCAAACCTGTAAGACGCTCCATATGATTTTGTTATACCTCTAAGTAACTTTTCAATATCCTTAATTACTTTCCTTCTAACAGACTCCTTCAAGGTTCTCAGTGTTCCCGATAACTTGACTTCTTCCGGAATAACATTTGTAGCACTACCACCGTGAATACTGCAGATAGAAAGCACAACGCTTTCATAAGGATCAGTTTTTCTTGAAACAATAGTTTGGATTGAACTGATGAAAACACTGGCAACCAAAACCGGATCAACAGTTACCTGCGGCTTAGCTGCATGTCCCGATCTGCCTTTAATTGTAACATACAATTCATCCTGTGATGCCATCATAGTACCTGGGTAAAACCCAACCGTTCCGGCTTTTTTGTCCGGAAGTATGTGCTGACCGAAAATAGCATCAACTTTTGGGTTTTTGAGAACTCCATTTTTGATCATAACCGATGCACCTCCGGGATTTTTTTCCTCAGCTGGCTGAAAAATAAGCTTAACTGAACCTTCAAAATCATCTCTGATTTCAGATAAAATTCTCCCAGCGCCGAAAAGCATGGCACTGTGAGCATCATGACCGCATGCATGCATAACGCCTCTGTTCCGTGAACTGAAGGGAAGACCGGTCTTTTCTTCAATTGGTAACGCGTCAATATCAGCCCTCAGTGCTACACATTTACCCTTTTTGGAACCTTTAATCAAAGCAACGAAACCGGTTTCCGTAATTCTTTTTATCCCATCTGGCCTGAATTTAGCAACTTCAGATTCAAGCAGAGACGTAGTCCGGTGTTCCTTAAACGAAAGTTCGGGATTTGCATGAAGTTTTCTTCTGAGGTTTATTATCTGAGGCGTAAATTTTAGAGAAAGATCTTTTATTTTATTTATCATTTCACGACTCATCAGTAATCTATTCTGAAGCTTCCCCAGAATATATTATCAGAAAGTTTCCTGTTATCCTTTATGAAATCGAAATTTCTCATTTGATACCTTAATGTAATAAAATATTGCCTTATTGGCTGCCATGTTATCTCAGCTGATAATATGTTTCTGTTCAGCCTTACTCCGTTAAGAAATTTATTCCTTATCAGAAAATCTCCTCTTCCGTTAAGGATATCTGACCCCACGTTTACAGGATTTCCGAGAGAATCGAGATAATTCAACCCCGTTCTCTGAAGCTTATAGGTCAGAGAAAGGGACAGTCTTGAACCAAAATTATATGCCAGCCTGAAAGCATGTTCATCAGAATTAGGGTTAAGTGAATGACCGATAGGAAGATTCCAGTGGGAATATGAATTATTGATTTCCCTGTGAGAATAAACAAAGGGATCCAGTCTCGTATATTCATAAATAAATCTCAGATTAGGTAACATGAAAGCGTTCTGCCAGTTCAGTCCGCCCTGAAATCCGAATTTATTGTCATTTCCCTTTGTGCTATCGGATCCTAAAGTTTCAAAATTAAGATCATCTATAAGAAGGCTGCCCTGAAGAGACAAGCTCTTTACCGGATAAAATTCCATGTCAATTCCAAGCAAAGTGTTGTTTGAATTCTTACCGGGTAATTCAGTATTCAGATCTGCAGAAGTGAGAAAACTTATAGGATTAAGGAAAGCAAAATTTACGGGAACGTTACTGTAAATAACCATTTCACTGAAGCCAAGTTTAAATACATTATTGAAGAACGGTCCAAGCTCCAATCTGTGAAATACAAGATATTTCGACTGAAGCTGAACACCAGCAGAATCGTTACCAACTATACTTGAGTGGGAGAAACTATATTTGATTTTTTTATACTGAAGATCCAGTTTTATGAAATCAAAAGGAGCAGAATTCTGATTGGATAATATAAGTTTGTCAATATATCCGGTTCCGTACCTTAAAGCCTCTTTTCCGAAGGTAAGCCCAAGCCATTCTCCCTTTGGTGAATATCTCAGATGCCCTTCATAGCTGTCAAAAGTCCGGCCACCTTCGCTTATAAACTTTCTTGTGGAGGCAAGCACCGGATCAAGAAATGCTGTTTTGCTGGCATCATAAGTTGTGCCTCCGAGCCTTACACCGTTTGTAAGTTTAAGATAATAACCCACAGAACCAAACAACGTACCCCTTATCCTTGTCCCAAGTTGTCCAAGCAGAACATGAGGTTTACCGGCAGAGTCTCCGTCAAGTCCCATATATCTGATCTCACCCAATCCGTCCCAGAAAAATGATACATTTGAATCAGCTGTAGCCCATAGATATTTCTGTTTCCTGTCTGAAAAAAGTTCTGACAAACCTTTTTTTGAAAAAAATAGAGATGATTTGTTCAAAGCTCCTGTTAAGTCATAGCTAAACTCCGTTAAATAGTCATCAAGAAGCTTTTTATCTGTTACTGTGAGTTTGTTTCTCCTGCTCTGAATTTCCATGAGATGTGAAGCTATTTCTCTTCTTGAAACTGGTCCCATCGAAGCTGAATATCCGGTAATGATTTTATTAACTGTCATTCTGTCAAGATAATCATAAACAGGATTAGAAAGCGGGACAAGTTCAACCTGAGATAAAGAGGAAAATTCAAATAAAAATAAAAAGAAAACTAAAGTATATATTTTTCTCATGGCAATATTATTAAATTTCAGACTGGCTTATTCAGCAAGCCCTTTAAGTTTCTCCCTGAGTTCTAGTATTACGTAATGAAAAACAATCGAGTGAATACTTTCAGCAGTACACATTTCATTAAGTGGAACATGAAGGGAATGCCTGACCATCTTCCTGAGTTTTCCACCATCATATCCCGTTACTCCTATAGTTACTAAACCATTACTGTTTGCCCATTCAACTGCCCTGACTATATTCGGACTGTTACCTGACCCGCTGATTGCAATGAGGTAATCGCCCGGAGAAGCGAATGTTCTCAACTGCTGCTCAAATACAGATTCATATCCTTCGTCGTTCCCCTGTGCTGTGATGAAAGGTGTGTTGTCTGTAAGACTCAGCGCCTTAATTCTTTTTCTCTGATTCGGATCTTTTCTTGTACCTTTTGCAAGATCCTGTGCAAGATGTGAAGCATTTGCTGCGCTTCCGCCATTGCCTATTACAAATACCAGTTTATCGTTCCTGTAAGCCAGAACGAGCTGCTCCAGAAAATTATTTATCTCCTCAACATTCAGAGCGTTAAGAGTATCATTGATTAATGTTTTGTATGAACTGAAATCCATTTTAAATTTTTTTAATTCATGTTTTTATTACTGTTCTTACAACATTAAGATTCTTCATTGTCTTTTCAGCGTATTCAAGTATATCTTCTATATCAGTCTGAGATCTCAGATAATCAGCATATTCTCTCACACTGTCTTCAGCACTTCGTTTGGGAAACCAGCCAAGCGATTTCAAAGCAGAAATATCAGAACAGGCATGTCTTGTATCTCCGAATCTGTACTGCCCGTTTATTATAGGTTTAAGATCTTCCCTTCCGAATTCTCTGGATACTATTTCTGCAAATTCCTTAACGGTGTATGACTTTCCTCCTCCGACATTGAAAACCCTGTAATCAGCCCTTTCATCTTCAAGGACCAGAATATTTGCATCCACAACGTCATGAATGTTTACAAAATCTCTCATCATCATTCCGTCTTCATAAACAACTGGTGCCTTACCGAAATAGTAACTGAGTGAAAATATTCTGCATGCACCGCTGTACATATTATAAAAAGACTGTCTCGGTCCCTGAACTATGGAATATCTCATAGCTACACTGGGAATTTTATATCTCTCTCCGAAATTTAAAGCCATTAATTCCTGTGAATATTTAGACATTGCATATTGGTTAGGAGGATTTGCATAACTTTCATCGGGCCATACATATTCCATTTTATCACCGTCATCATCAGTAAAATCCCACTGTCCTTTTTCAAGCTGTTCGTTTGTTCTTCTTTTGGGATAGTGAAAATTTCCTTTTTTGTCTTTGTAAATTCCTTCTCCTGCAACAAACTGAGATGATGCAATGATAAGCTTTTTCACAGGCAGATTTTTAGAAACGATAATTTCATATATCAAAGCAGTCCCAACTGAATTAACATGAAAGAAAGTTGAGAAGTCCGGCAAATAATCCTGATAAGCTGCAAGATGAAATATATAATCCACGCCTCTGACTGCATTCTCTATGGTTTGCCTGTCTCTGACATCACCTTCTATAAATTCAGCTTCAGGAGGAATATAGGAAGGTTTGCCTTTCATATGAACAGGCTTCTGAAGATTATCTAAAATCCTGACTTCATATCCCTTCTGAAGTAAGCGGTCAACTGTATGAGAACCTATAAAACCTGCACCGCCAGTAACTAATACCAAAGCCATATCTTACTTAATATCGTAACGAGTTTGATCAAAAATAATTTTACTTCCGTATTTTTCAAGAAGAAATGGTAATTCCCTGTATTCAGAAAGAGCCTTTCTTAGTTTATCCTGCTTATCCCTTTCGCAGTAAACCAGAAGAAAACCTCCTCCGCCAGCTCCAGAGATTTTCGCTCCGAGTGCACCGGCATCCATAGCAAGTTCATACATTCTCTCAATCTCCGGATTCGAAACATTTGAAGCAAGTTGTTTTTTATATTCCCAATTCATCCTCAGATTTACACCTATTGCATCAAGATTACCGGAATTAAGTTTTTCGACAGAGTCCTTTGCCAGTTCCTTGATTTTATTGTGAAACTCTATGGTATTGCTAATGTTTTCTTTCTGTTCCTGAAGTATTGAGGATGAACTTCTGGTAGTGTTTGTAAAAAAAAGTAGTAAATTCGAACCCAGCTTTCTTTTCAACTCGCTTGAAATCCTGATGTCTGATACTTCAACATCGTCATTCTTCTTAAAGCAAAATGTCCTTAGTCCACCGTAAGCTGCTATATATTGGTCTTGCTTCCCAATAGGTTTTTTCAGAATATCAATTTCTATTTCACATGCTTCAGAGGCAAGTCTCTCTGCAGTTACAAGCTCGCCGTTATAATGATAAAATGAATGTAACAAACCTACTGTTAGACTGCTTGATGAACCAAGCCCTGAACCCTCAGAAGGTATATCTGCAAGCATCATAACCTCAAAGCCTTTTCCCATACCCGTAATCTTAGCGGCTTCACGAACCAGATCATGTTTTATTTCGTCAACTGAGGTAACGATCTCCTTCAGGGAATAATCAACATAAATTAGATCATCAAACCTTTCTTTTACAATTACATATACAAACTTATCTATTGATGTACTTAGTACAAATCCTTCATGTTCCCTGTAATAATCCGGCAGATCGGTTCCCCCACCAGAAAGGCTTATCCTGAGTGGTGTTTGAGATATAATCATATGTCTTCAACGGCTCCGTCTTTAAATTTGTATTTATTCCCTGAACTGTCAGTGGCTACTCCTTCATCTGAAAATATAAGTTTCTCTCCGGACTTTGAAACCCAGATAATAGTCTCGCCGGATTTCCTGCAACACATGCAAAATCCGGTACATCTTTTGTAACGACACTTCCGGCTCCGACAAGTGCATACCTACCTATGCTGTTACCGCATATAATAGTTGCGTTAGCTCCTATACTGGCTCCCTTTTTAATCAGAGTTTTTACATACTCTTTGTGATGAGCCTTGCTTCTGGGGACAAGATCATTTGTCAAAACGCAATAAGGACCAAGGAAAACATCATCTTCAATAGTAACTCCGTCCCAGACGGAAATACCGTTTTTTATAGTTACCCGATCACCTATTTTAACTCCGCTTTCGATAAATACATAATCACAAAGATTACAGTCCTCACCGATTGACACGTTTTTCATTACATGGGCAAATGCCCATATTCTGGTCTTAGGACCTATATTCTCTGTTTCTACTATTGCATTAGGATGTACAAAGTAAGATTTATCTGACATTATGTTGTATGTAATTTAATATTAAATACCGCCTTTACCCAAAATCATCACCGGAATTGTTTTGAAAAGTATCCTCAAATCAAGCCAGAGAGACTGATTATCAGCGTAATAGAGATCAAGTATAACCGAATCACTGAAAGTAACATCTTCACGGTTTCTTGCAATTATCTGAGCAAGCCCGGTCATTCCAGGGGTAACTTTATATTTCAGTTTATGCCATTCCTTAAAATGCTTATACTCATAAGGAAGACATGGTCTGGGCCCGACAAGACTCATCTGACCTTTCAGCACGTTTATAATCTGAGGGAACTCATCAAGAGAATACTTTCTAAGAAACCTTCCTAATGGAGTTATTCTCGGATCGTTCTCTATTTTCTTATAGCCTTTATTTGATGTGATTAATTTTTCCAGATGTTCTATGTGGATTTTAGGATCATTATCTGCATACATAGTTCTGAATTTATACCATAGAAATTCCTTTCCGCCCTTACCTATGACATTTGCCTTATAAAGCACAGGTCCCTTTGAAGTTAGTTTTATCAGAATTGAAATCAGTAGCCATAGAGGAGAAAGTGCAATTATCAGAAAAACTGAAAAACCAATATCAAATAATCTCTTGAATTTTTCAGAATACAAAGGTGAAGTTTTTTGTGATACTGATATAACCTTAAGATCGTGATACTCTCCTTCATCAAGCTTTGCATTGACTATATCGAAATGATTTGATACAAGATTAACCTGACAATTAGTCAGTTTGCACATTTCTATCAAATCCAGTAGTTTCTTATTGTCTATGCTCTGTATAGTTATAAATATTTCATCTATTTCCTGATCATGAATTACATCATCAAGTATCTGAGTCGTTCCGAGCACGGGAATACGGTTGATTTTCAGACCTGTTTTATCAGGATTATCATCCAGAAATCCGACTAATTCTATATGATAATGAGGCTTGACTGTTATTATTTCAGCAAAAAATGCTCCGAGGTTACCGGCTCCGATAGCAATGGCACGTCTTGTGAAAAACTCCTTAAAGTTACCGCCAATATAGTCTGACTTTAAAACCGATCTGAAGATGAAAAGTCTTGTGAAAACAAGTAAAATGTAAGAAGTAAGGAAATAAATTATAACCTGGGCTCTGGAATCATGAAGTGCTTCCTGAGTCTTGACGAGAAAAATAAACAAAATTATGATGATGCTATCGATAAGCAAACTCTTGAGAATAAGTAAAATCTGTTCACCTCTTCTCAGAAAATATTTATGTTTGTAAAGCTGGTAATATCTGAATATAGGAATAATAAGTACTGCACCGGTAAGAAATATAATCAGCTTCTCAGGAAAAGTAGAGCTGTATATATAATCAGGAAAACCAGTTGTTACTATGAGGGCTATATTAAATGCTATGATAGTGCAGAAAAGATCATTTGCTGCAAGTATGAGCTTCTTTGCCCCCCATTTTTTTATAAACTCTTCTATCATTTTCTGTAGAATTCGGAAATTGATTCACATGTATAGTAAACCATCTCATCCGTCATCTCCGGATACATAGGAAGTGAAAGTATCTCATCTGATTGTTTAAGAGCTACAGGAAAATCGTCCGGCTTATGACCAAGGAATGAGTAAGCCTTCTGCATATGCAGTGGTATAGGGTAATGTAATCCGGTCTGAATGCTTTTTTCCGAAAGATATTTCACTAATTCACTTCTGTCTGTGACCCTTACAACATATAAATGATAAACCGGATTGACATGATCTGGATTATAGGGAGTTACAACTTCTTCAAGGGAAAGTTCTGAAAAGGTTTTATTGTAAAGTGCTGCTCGGCTTCTTCTTTTTTCTGTCCAGGATTCAATATATTTAAGTTTCACATTAAGCACCCCAGCCTGAATTTCTTCCATTCTGTAATTATGACCCGTTATCTCATGAATATATTTCTCAACGGAACCGTGCTGACGAAATCTTAACATAAGTTCATATAAATCCATGTCATTTGTAGTAACAGCTCCGCCTTCTCCATAGGCTCCTAAATTCTTTCCCGGATAAAAACTAAAAGTACCAATGTTACCCAGACCTCCTACCTTCTTCCCTCTGTATTCAGAAAGGTGAGCTTGTGAACAGTCTTCAACAACATATAAATTATATTTTTTAGCTATCTCATTTATAGCATCCATCTCGGCCGGCTGCCCGTAAAGATGAACAGGTACAATAGCTTTAGTTTTCGGTGTAATTGACTTTTCGATTAAACTTACATCAATATTATATGTCCTTGGGTCATTATCTACAAAAACGGGACAGGCACCACATAGAGTAACTCCTTCAGCTGTTGCAATAAAAGTGTTAACAGGGACTATAACTTCATCACCCTGCCCGATACCAACTGCATGAAGTGCAACATGCAGAGCATCCGTACCGGTACTGACACCAACTGCAAATTTAATACCGTGAATACGTGCAAAATCCTCTTCAAACTTTTTTACTTTCTTTCCGCAGATATATGCAGTGTTGTCCAGAACATCGTTAATTTCGCTCAGAATCTCATTTTTAATACCCAAATACTGTGTTTTCAGGTCCACAAAAGGAACATTCATCTAAACTACTTTCTCCTTTATTGTAAAATTATTCATACATTACAAATTTACTTAAAATATATACAGCTCAAAAACCAAAAAATATAGACTAAACACGTTACTCACGGTTTAAAACAACTGTTTAAGAGAATTAAACCACTTCACTGTAATTCTGGGCCCTTTGATTCTTTCAGGGCAGACACTCAAACGAAGAATCTCCGAACATATTTATACACACCTAAAGAGATCCTCCGTTAGTACGCCTCTCAGGATGACAACAATAGAACCAACAT
>JAOADS010000032.1 GCA_026417195.1 Ignavibacteria bacterium
GAACCACGCTGATCGCCTGCAAGCGGACCAATAAGGTTTATCGTTCCGTTTGACTGGTTAAGAGAGAAAAATGTGTTCGTGTTGTCTTTTATGGTAAAGATACCACTTGTGCCAAGTGTGTTTGAGATATTCTGGGCTAAAAGCGTGCCGCAGAAAAGAATACTGATTAGAAGCGTAAGTTTTGTTTTCATTTTTCTAACTCCCGGTAATTGTTATTAAACTTAATTTCTCTTTCTTCAATGATTCTCTTGTTAAGCAATAAACATGCCTGTGAAATAAGTGTATCAATATCCATACCCGTCATTTCGGAAAGGTTTTTAATCATATTGTGTGTTGATAATTTCATCCTGTAGCCTCTTGAGATTTTAAGGTCGTCTTTCATAATTTTATTCATTTATGTTTTTTTTATGTGCATAGATTTATGCACAATGCAAAAATACATTATATCCACTGTGCACTGCAAAGAGAAATTTTACTGAAAATGACAATGATATTTTATCCGGCAAAAAGATAAAACTTGAATTTGTAAATAATTTTAGCTTTTTTGGACTTCAGAAAATGACAATTTAAGTTCAGTCTGATTCAGGGCAGAACGGGAAAATTTTTTCTGATGCCTTCAAAATTTAAAATTAACTTTTATTAGGGAGTCTGATTTAATATCTGTTTTGAGAACTTTCAGTTCTTCTGAGCTTGCAGAACTTGAAAAGTTCATCCGTTCACCTTTATTTAATAAAGGCAGAAATCTCCAGCATTATTATAATGAAGTGCTTAAGATTCTTAATGACTATGATAGCACCAGACATAATCAGTTATATTTCTATGAAAAAATTTTCCCAGGTAAGGTTTTTAATTCAAGAGCCAGAGCATACATTAATAAATTAAACAGCGAACTTCTGAAACTTACTGATGAATATTTTATTTACAGTTATTATTCTTCCAATCCGGTTAAAAGCAGAATGGCACTGCACGAATCGCTCAGGGAAAAATCTCTGAATAAATATTCTCTCAAAAAAATTAAACAAAGTAAGAAAATAGCTTCTGAACAATTTGATCCCGAGGATTTTTTCCATAAACTTCTTGTTATGAACAGTATTGAATCAGGAGCATATCTTATGCTGAACCGCCTTAAAGAATACCGGATACTTTTTGAGAAACGCCCTCTTCTGTTTATGGCTGATTTCATCATTCAGTTCTGGCAGGCAATTATTCACGAAGCGGGTCTGCTTTATCAGTTTAATTTTAAAATTAAAAGTATAGACATTCTTAAAAAAATAATTACACCGGATATAGAAAAGAAGATTATTGAGGAGCTTAAAAGTGCGGAGATTCCCGGATATGATGAGGCAGTAATTATATATAACATCAGTCTTGCATACAGGGAACTGGGAAATGAAAAATTATTTATACAGGCAAAGAATTCTGTTTTTAAGAAGCTTGACAATTTTGATCATAAATCTAAGTTTAATATTTTGCTTTACCTTGAGGGTTTGATAATTTTTTCCGAGAATATTAAAGGAGTAATATGGAATGATCACCGGGATGAGATTATTAAAACTATGCTTAAAAAAAAGATTGTGTCCCACAGTGAGAACCAGATTTACTTCATTACTTTTGAAAACATCACTAAATTTCTAATAAGCAGGGGTAAATATACTGAAGCTGAGAATTTTGTTAAGGAATACTCGCCCCTTCTGCCGTCAAACATAAGAAAAAGTTGTGAGAGTCTCACCATGGCATGGATTCATTTTGCAAAAAAAGAATTCGGCAAAGCTCTGGAATATAATTCCCGTGTAAGTGATGATTTGTTTAATCAATCAAAAGATTCTAAATTAATAGAAATTCTCTGTCATTATGAGATGAAGGATTTTGATCAGGCATTGAATTCATCAGGTAAGCTGAGTAAATACATATCGGAGAATAAAACAATGAATCCAGAGACTGTACAGGGTTATTTGAATTTTTCATCTGCTGTAAGGATGTTAATTAATCTTTATTACAACCGATCAGATAAAGGTTATTCTGAAAAACTGCAGTATCTGATTGACTCTGGTGAGGTGCTTTACAGAAAAGAATGGATCAAGGCTAAATTAGAGGAACTGAGAGCTTTTAGCTGAAACCTGTTCAGAACATATTTTTTGACGGACATAGGGAGCTGATAACACATTCACTGCAGAGCGGCTTTCTTGCCTTGCAGATTTTCCTGCCATGTTCACCTATAATGTGTGAGAATTTCACCTGAAGGTTTTCCGGAACAATTTTCGTGAGGTCAGTCTCTATTTTCTCCGGAGTTGAATTTTCGGTGAGTCCGAGCCTCTGTGTAACACGGTTAAGATGTGTATCTGTCATGATTGCAGGTAATCCAAAACAGTTCCCAAGAACTACATTTGCCGTTTTCCTTCCCACACCGGAAAGTGAAGTAAGTTCCTCCATAGTTTCAGGAACTTCTCCTGCGAACTTTTCAGTCAAAGACCTGCAGCAGCTTATAACGGCTTTGGTTTTATTCCTGTAAAAATTTATTGAACTTAATTCCTTCTCAAGGGTTTCCGGATCTGCCTCAGCAAAATCTGCTGGTGATTTATATTTTTTATAAAGAGGAGTCATAACCTTGTTCACGCGTTCGTCAGTACATTGGGCTGCAAGTATAGTGGAAATAAGAAGCTGGAAAGGATTTTTGTATTCCAGATGACATTTTGCATCAGGATATTCCTCTGACAGGATGTTAATTATTTTAAGAGTCCTTAACTTTTTATCAGCCAGTGTTTCAGACATTTTCAGTAATATACTTTTTCAAGAAAAAGTCCGGATGGAGGTGCAGTATAAAATGATGGTTTGAAATGTGTTTCTTCACCTCTGAGGAGTTTCATTATCGTGTCTTCATTTACATTTCCTCTGCCTGCTTCAACCAAAGTTCCAACTATGCGTCTTACCATCTTCCAGAGAAAATGAGAGGCTCTGATTCTTATGTATATCTTGTCTTTGTCTTCCGTAATTTCAGTCTTCTCTATAAGGCATTTCGTGGATTTGTCTTCAGGGAGTCTGTCTGCAAAGTTTCTGAAATCATGCATACCTTCAAAAAGTCTTACAGATTCCTTCATTCGTTTTACATTAAGTTTGTCTTTTATCCACCACACGAATTTTTTCTCTATAGCTGTTCTTCTTTTTGAAATCACATAAAGATATTGTCTTGATTTTGCAGAATGCCTTGCATGGAATTTAAGATCTGTTTTTTCAACTTCAAGTATGTTTATATCAGAAGGCAGAGCATCGTTTATTTTCATTTTAAGGATCTCGGGAGCAAGCATGGTTCTGCAATCAAGATGTGCAACCTGACCTAATGCATGAACTCCGGCGTCAGTTCTGCCGGAAGCCTGCAGATCTATGAACTGGCTTTTAGCTTTAGTTTCAGAGAAAACTTTTTTGATTGCCTTAACCAGCGTTTCCTGAACTGTCTTTACTGATTTTCCCCCGGATTGTTTCTGCCAGCCGGAATAGTTGGTTCCGGCATATTCAATTATAAGCTTAAATCTCAATAATCTGATTCATATTTTCTCATGGAAGGTGCAATCCTCTGAGCCTGGGTATTACCGGGCATACCGAGCTTCTTGGGAACCTTTGGTTTTTTCGGCGAGTCATTGTTATCACAAGAACTGCCTGCAAGCTGATTAATTGAACAGTTCCACCAGTCTCTCACATAATCAAGGTGTTTCCTTATCCAGTTTGATTTCCTAGTGAAGTTCGCCGGATTCCTCACAGCGTTCATTCCGTCTCTCTGATGTTTCTCAGCATTGAATTCCTGTGAGATGTCCTGTTCAGATCCCTTGCCGGGATGATTTGAGTCCTTTTTATATTTTGAAATTTTTTTAAAGAAGTCGTTCGCTCCAGCAAGTCTTGCTTTATATACAGCTATTGACGGATCTTGAGGATAGTTTTTAAACTCACCCACATTTTTCAATTCCTTTCCATCACCTCTTATCATCCACCCTTCATTTTCTATTATTTCCTCTTCACCGGGATTTGTGCCGGTGTATTTTATTGTCTTGAATCTGTAAATAGGATAAAATTTCCCGTCATCTGCTTTCATGACATCGCTTCCCGGCTCATCATGGAAAGTAATTTCTATTCTGTTGCCGTCTTTTTCAAACAGTATAATTCTTCCCTTGTCGTCTTTCTGAATGTTTACACTTTCAGGGCGGTAAAGTTCAAGTATTGACTGAGAATATTTCACGGGCATCAGTCTCATGTAAAATCCGTCTCCTATATATGCCCAGTTGCCCGGGTCAATTTGTTTTTTCAGATACTGTGATGGTGCTTCACCACTTATCACAGCCATTCTCTCTATATCTTCAAAACTGGATGACGGATCGGTAATCTTAGCTCTGAGGTCTTTGTAAAATCTAGCAACTGATTTAACATCATCAGGTAAGAGATCAAGAGGTATATCTTTAATGCCTACGCTTAGCTGAACTATTTCAGCTTCAGTCAGAAGAGGTTTTACTCTCATCTGCAAACCGGGGTCAAGGTCTGTAAACTTAGCTCCAGCTATAATAGCCCACAGAAGAAGCTGAATGTCCCTCTGGGCTATCTCAGGATGGTTTGCCGATCTTGTGAGTATATTTTCAACTATATTGTCAAGTTTACCTTTCAAAGGAGCTATAAGATGTCCGGAACCTTTGGTTGGTCCGTGTGTTCCGGCTTTAAGACAATAGCTTTGGATAGTCATTCTGTAATATCCCGGACCAAGCTCGGAATTGTAATTTCCCGGCTCAACTGCATCCTCAAGCTCATCATTATTTATCCAGAATGCAACAGGATGTGCATCATCAATGGAAGAAGTGATGTTTTTCTCCTCAAGAAGTTCCGGAACAGCTGTTTTCTTGAGTATATCATCAAACTGACAGTAAACCGTGTATGACAGAAAAAAGAGAAAAAATGAAAGATATTTAATCATGATATACGGAGGTTTAAAGTTTTTCAAATGCCTACAAATATAGTAAATTATTTTCTAAGTTTCAGAAAACAGAAGGAAGAATTTTATTACGAAATTTATGTGTTCGTTTTTTTGTCAAACAAGATGTAGTCCAGACTGTATTTCCCTGCTCCCAGGAATATCAGACCCAGAAAAACAACAAGCAATTCAACCGGATAAATTACTTTATTCCAAGGATCAAGTTTACTTAAATGCATTACTGTTGCAACAAACATAGTGAATGCCATGAATGCTGAAGTAGTTCTTGTAAAGAGACCTAGAATCAGTAAAATCCCTCCACCGAATTCTGCAACTGAAGCCATAAATCCCCAGAATACCGGATAGAAAGTTATACCGAGATTTCCCATGGCTTCACCTAATTTCGACCATCTTTCAGGTCCTCCGAAAAACTTCCCCCATCCGTGAATAAATATAAATGCAACACCTATTCCGATTCTGATTATCAGTAAACCAAAATCTCTGTGTTTATAAAGAAATGAACTTATCATATTTATTTGATTTGAGTTTTAGGAAATAAAACTTAATTTTTGCAACAACATAAAAATAAATCAGGTTTCAAAGAAATGCAAAAAAAATCAGAATACTGGATTAACAAATTAAATCTGCAGAAACATCCTGAAGGAGGCTGGTTCAGGGAAGTTTACCGCTCAGATGAAGAGATTAAACAGGAACATTTGCCATCAAGATATTCTGGTAAGAGATGCCATGCTACTTCGATTTACTATCTTATATCAGAAAATGATTTCTCAGCGTTTCACAGGCTTAAGTCTGATGAGATATGGCATTTCTATTCAGGTAGCCCTGTTAAGATTCACACAATAGATGAGGAAGGTAATTATTCTTCTGTTACACTCGGAGAAGATGAATTCCAGTTTACAATAAAACGAGGTCTGTGGTTTGCTGCAGAGTTAAGCGATAAAACATCATATTCTCTTGCTGGTTGCACAGTATCACCCGGATTTGATTTTGATGATTTTGAAATCGGAAAACAAGATGAACTCAAAAGTCAGTTCCCTCACCTTCAGGAAGTAATAATAAGGCTGACAAGATGAATTATTTCCTCTCTGTAACTCTGGCTACAGGATATCTCATATATTCATGTTCCCTTACAGTGTTGTCATATATGAATTTAAGCTGGAGATATGCATCGTTTCTGAATTTCTCGTCGTTTTCTTTCATTTTTTCGAATTCCTTTCTCAGACCGGGTTTTGAATTCATCAGTGAGTCAGCAATATCCTCAAACAGATAGGGTTCAAAGTATTCCTTTTGCTGAAGTACTGCGTCAAAGAAATTCCAGTTGAAGTATGAATCAGGTGATTCCGGTTCAAGTACGTGGCAGATGAAGTTATCACTTTCCTGACCGGTATATATCAGATAATCTCCTTTATAAAACTTTCTTTTCTGAACAACGGTTTTAAGCTTGACATTTGAATGCAGATAATGACCTTCGAATGGCGGGTTTCTCGTGTCAAAAGACTCTATATAATAACTTTCAACCTCCATTTCGACATCTTCATCAAGCCGGTCCATTTCAATTCCGTTTAGTTTAAGTAACTCAATTACCTGCCACCAGCCCTGAGGAACTATGTAGGCAAAAGGTTTCTTTATCTTTGAGACCGGAATATAGTTATTAAAGAAATCAATAAGTTTCTCATAAGGAGAGTTTCTGTCATAATAAAGCCTTTCAAAACCAGTTATATTGCTTTTTTTGTATTTTGCTTCATAGCCTTTAAAGAGATATTTTTCTGGATTTAAGGTATCAAGTCTGTATGAAGTAACATATTCCTGCTGTAACTTAGTCAGTTCGTCAGCTTTGATTTTATTCTGATGTATGATTTTATAATCACTCTCTGCAATTTCAATCAGGGATTTAAGAAATGCAACCTGAGCCTCTACTCTTTCTTCATGTGATTTCAGCATGTGAGATTCTGATATAAATCCTGTTGTGTTGAATAGGGCTGCATACCCGCTTGAATATCTGGGACTTTCCATAAAACCAACTATGCCACTGTCTGGCGTTGACCTGTAGTTATAAACATAGGGACATGTTTCGAAGCCTTTCTGTTTCATCTTTTTTTCAAATTCCGGAATAAGGCGATTTGTCAGATAATCAGAAAGTAAGGGATTGAGTTTATCTTTATGGGTTGCAATATAGGTCATCTTATAAGGATAATCAGCTCCGTCAGTTGTATGGGTATCAACAAAAAGATGAGGCTTCCACTTTCTGAATATTCTCACAAATGAACGGGCATTCTTTGTATCACATTTTATGAAATCGCGGTTAAGGTCTCTGTTCTGGGCATTCCCTCTGAATCCGTATTCTAGTGGTCCGTTCTGATTAACCCTTGTAAAATTATTTCTGTTAAGCATACCGTCTATGTTGTATGCCGGTATTATCAGAACCACGACGTTTTCTGGAACTCCTTTTACTGCAAGTTCCCTTGCCAGTATCATTGATGCATCTATTCCGTCAGGCTCACCGGGGTGAATTCCGTTGTTGATGAGTATAAATACCTTTCCGTCTTTTGATAATTCTTCAGGTTCAAAAATTTCATTTTCTGATATTATTACAAGGTGTAAAGCTTGACCTATATCTGTTTCCCCGGCTTCGGTTATTTTAACTGTCTGAAATTTTTCATCCAGCTCTTTGTAAAATCTGATACATTGGTCGTATGTTGTTGTAGTAAACCTGTTTTTTTCGAATGGAGTAGTGAGTTCCTGAGATACTGTAGTAAAGCAGATGAGTACAAGTAATATAAAGACTTTCATAATTTGATTAGTAATTATTATAAAGTTTTACTAACTTAAACTTATAAAAATTTACTTTAACAAAAAACTTTAATTATTATGATAGAAACCTGGCTTTTGGTGGTAACATTGTTCCTTCCACGTATTGCGCTCCTGATTGCATATCTCAGCGGACAGATACCACCTAATAATATTCCTTTTATAGGTGATCTTGTGCTTTATATTTTCCTTCCCCGGCTTTTAATGATAATTTACATCTACGATAATCTTGGCTGGGAGAATCCCTGGTTCTGGATTCATATAGTTGTTGCTATATTGGTTTACACAAAAGGCTCACAGGAGACTTATAAAAGGAAATTCAAGAGGTAACCCCATAAACCAGCAATTAAATATTTCCTGTTAAAAAGCCCTATATAAAAAACCCGTTCCGGTTTGGAACGGGTTTTGGTTAAATTAACCTCTTATGGGAAACCTTACATTGAGGAAAAAGCAGTGTTTAAAGCATTTATGTGTGAGTTGTAGATACTTATGAAACTATTGTAATAATTAACCACAGTATTGAAATTGTAACCGAAGTCAGATTTTGAGATCTTCCCGTCCTTGTGATCATTCATAAATTTTCTTGTCTCTTTAATGAAATTGCTTACTGCTCCTGAAAGCCCGTCTTCAAAATTGTATTTAAATATTTTAGTTCTGTCACTGAAGTTTGTGGACTGTATAGTTGTTTTTTCTTTCTCAAATCCTTTCTCAAGCTCATCTATGATTGCCAGAATCTCAGACTGGTTTTTACTGTCATAGTTATATGACTCAAGTTTCTCATAGAGTTCTTCCATAGTTTCCAAAGTGTTCTGATAGGAGTTAAGTAATGTAGCAACGGCTTTTTTGTCCGGATCTTTTATATTTTCAACGTCCAGGCTTTGTCTTTTAGGTTTATATTTCTTAAGTGTACTGTTAAAATTACGGAAAGCTTCACGGTATTTTTCATCTGCCTCTTTCATTTGTTTATCATAGGTTTCAACCTTGGATAAATCCTCCTTGAACTTGCCATCTGCATAATATTCAACTACCGGTTTTGCGGTCTCGTGAAGTTGTTCTGTGGCTTTAAGAAGATTCTTAAAACTTTCTTCAACTTCTTTCTGCATTTCCTTGTTAGCTGCTTTTAATTTCGACAGTTCGCCTCCGTCATAGAATGATCTTCTCTGTTCCTTGACTGCATTTTCAAGCTGAGTAACTGAAGTCTTTAAAAAAACTCCTGTTATTAAGGAACTTTTTGTAACCGCCTTTGGATCACCTATGTCTGTAAGATAACTTTCATAAATCTTGTCACCAGCTGCCTGAAGTTTATTCAGAGCATCTATGTATTTGTTATAAAATTCAAGGTCAGTTGAAGATGTTGTTTCTTTGATCTCCTCAGTGGTTTCATTTCCTTCTTTGTCTTTTGATGAAAACTGTTTCTTAAGCTTATCAACAAAAGAACAGCTCGAAACGATAAGAAGCACTACAATCAAAATTACTGAAAGTTTTAAATAAGACATAATTTTAAATTTTTGGTTAATTGAAAGCCAAAAATAATAATTTATCATTAATTTAAAAAGATTGTAAAATATTTTTATTTGATTATTTATTTATAGTCAACGGAAGATTTAAAAAAAAAGCCTGTCATTTATGACAGGCTAAGGAGAGTTAAAATAAACATTATGCTTAAAACAGACTCTCCTGAAATTCTTCTGCGATCTTCTTTCTGGTTTTCTTTTTGTGGCGTTTCTCTATGCTTCTTCCCCGTTTAAGAACTATATGTTCTTCCTGAACATCCGGATATTCAAAAACCTCATTTCGGAAATTTCTCAGTATTATTTTCTCCTTATCTCTAGCAAGAACGTAATCAGGTAAGAGGGGAATTTTCCCTCCTCCGCCCGGAGCATCAATCACAAAATGCGGGACTGCAAGCCCTGAAATGTGACCTCGGAGATTATCCATTATCTCAAGTCCCACATCTATAGGTGTACGGAAATGATTTGCTCCCTTTGTTAAATCCGCCTGATAAATGTAATAAGGCCTTACTCTGATTGCAAGAAGTTTTTTCATTAAGTCTTTCATTACTTCCGGATCGTCATTTACACCTTTGAGAAGAACTGTCTGACAGCCAACGGGACATCCTGCATCAACCAGCATAGTGCATGCTTTTGTGCTTTCTGGAGTTATCTCCCATGGATGATTGAAATGTGTGTTAACGTAAATCGGATGATATTTTTTAAGCATGTTGCAAAGTTCCGGAGTAACCCTTTGAGGTAAAACACAGGGCATTTTAGTTCCAAGGCGGATTATCTGTATGTGAGGAATCTGTCTCAGTCTGATGAGAATTTTCTCAAGCATATGATCAGAAAGCATAAGCGGATCACCGCCAGATAAAATTACATCGTTTATTTCAGTATGTTCTTCAAGATACCGGAATGCACTTTCAAGTTCCTTCATGTTAATTTTACTGGAATCACCAACTTTTCGTTTACGAGTACAAAAACGACAGTATATACCACACTGACTTGTAGTCAGAAACAAAGCTCTGTCCGGATATCTGTGAGTTATATTGGGAACGGGGCTCATGGAATCCTCATTTAGCGGATCGTCAGGTGCATCTATATCATAAAGTTCTATTTCGTCAGGTACAACCTGTTTCCAAATAGGATCTCCCGGATATCGAATCAGGCTCAGATAATACGGGTTCACCCGAGCCATGAAGAACTCATTCAGCCTTTCGGCAATTTCTCTTTTAAGGCCAAATTTTTCCACAAGTTGATCAACTGAACTGATGCTTTGTTTTAACAGATGCTGCCAGAGTTCCATAATTTAATTAGCTCCTTGTTTTATTTTTACCGTGTTTATTACGGATTGTTGATATTTAGATACTTCCTGAATACGAAAAGGTCATCATCTTTTCTGTAAAAATCCTTTATAACAGTCTGAACTTCATATCCGTTTTTTTCATAAAACTTTCTTTCATTTTCATATTCAGGTTTACCGCTTGTTTCTATAAGCACTATTCTTCCTCCGGACTTAGCAAGATCTTCTTCCATGTATCTGATAAGCTTACTGCCGATGCCCTTTCCATGAACTTCAGGATCTACAGCTATCCAGTATAAATCATATGTCCAGTCTGTAAGTGGTCTTTTCCCGTAACAGATGTATCCGGACGGTTCGCCGTTATTTTCATAAACATATATTATATAATCCTGCTGAGATTTATTATTAAGATAAACATCAAGCAATTCAGTTGCTATTTTAATTTCTTCATTGTTAAAGTGATTTGTTCTTATCAATATATTTACAATCTTTTCTTTGTCAGAATGAATAAGTTTCCTTATCATTTAAATCTTAATAACAGACTCCCCATCTCTTCAGGGCAAATTTTATAATCTGCTGAATGAGATAGCTGTACTCCCATCCGAAAGCCTTTGCACTTCTTGTGAAACCTGTATCCTCCGGAACATCACTTGCTATGTCAGGGTTAGGGTTTAGTTCAAGAACATACGGAACTCCGTCTTTATATCTCATATCGACCCTTGCGTAATCGCATGCACCAAGCAGTCTGTAAACTTTTTTCGCTGTATCTGTTATAATTTTAATATCAGTTTCGCTGAGGTTTTCAGCCGGACACACTGCCTTTGTTTTTGTAAATTCAACAGTCTTATACATCCACTTGGCATTGTATGTTATTATCCTCGGATATTCTTCGGGAAGTCCGGTAAAGTCAATTTCACTAATTGGAAAAGTTATGAGTTCTTCATTTCCAACAACGGAAACGTTTATTTCCCTTCCGTCAATATATTCTTCAACAAGTGCGGGCTGTTTATGTTCATCAAGGATGTATTCCACCCGTTTTCTCAGAGCATTTTCGTCCCTAACTACTGATTCGTTATCAATTCCTATGCTGGCATCTTCTCTGGAAGGTTTAACTATCATCGGGAAACGGTATCCGTTAAGTTCAAATGATGAAGTGTTTACAACGAAATGTTTTGCTGTAGGAATTCCGTGTTGATTCAGAATTGCTTTGACAAGAGGTTTATTAAGCGCAAGCCCAAGTGTGAAAGCTCTAGATCCGGTGTAGGGAATTTTCATTAATTCAAACAGACCGGCTATATTCATCTCCTGTGTGGGATCTCCGTCAACTGATTCGCAGAGATTAAAAATTATATCGGGACGGTTTTCTCTTAGTTCATCAATAAGTTTATTTATGTCAAGGGCAACAGGAATAATTTTCGTATTATGCTCAAGTGGTTCAAGCGCTCTTTCAACACTTCTTACTTCATCAAGTACACCATATTCGCTCATATCAACAGCTTCCGGAATCTCATCAATATTAACATCAGAATTTTCAAAAACCGGTCCCTTAGCATACTGCACAGGATCATTAAATATGATTGATATGTTTAATTTTCTATCTTGCATTGTTTAATCCATATCTCTGAATTGCAAGATTGAGAACAGTCTGAATAAGAGTGTTGTAATCCATGCCAGCTTCTCTTGCAGCTTTAGGGAAACATGAATTATCATCGGGATCTGGTAATATTCCCGGGAGTGGATTGATTTCAATTATATATGGTTTACCACGCCGGTCACATCTCACATCCATCCTTGCCCAGTCTCTTATTCTTAATGCTTTATATGATTTAATACAGATTTCTTCTATCTGTGATCTGAGATTTTCACTTATATCAGCAGGACACCTGAAAATATCCAGTTTATTCTCACGCGTATCAAAAAACCATTTCACCTCATATGAATAAATTTTCGGAAAATCCTGTGGTAGTGAATCAAGATTAATTTCAATTATTGGCAGAACCTTAACATTATCTCCGTTACCTAAAAGTGCCACAGTAAATTCCCTTCCATCCAGATATTCCTCTATTATAGAGGGCTGAGAGTAATTTTCCCTTATCCTTGTAATTTCAGCATTTAACTCTTCTCTGCTATGAACAAGGCTGCTATTATATATGCCTTTTGAAGAACCTTCGTGGAGAGGCTTAACAAATACAGGAAATTTCAGTTTGTTACAGCCGTTAACTGAGGAATCTGATATGAAAAATGATGGTGTGGGAATGCCATAATATGAGAGAATTTCCTTGCAGCGGGATTTATCGTGGCAGTTTCCTATTGTTATCGGATCGCTTGCAGTGTACGGAATATTAAGCATTTCCAGAATAGCCGGAATGTAGGACTCACGTGATGCACCGCCTGAACCTTCAGCCATATTAAAAACTATATCAGGTCTGTGTTCACGTAACATTCCGAAAGCATCTTCATCAGCCTCTATTCTTATTACGTGATGTCCTGCAAGTGAAATAGCATTTTCAACTGCAGATACTGTCTCCTCATCGTCCCACTCTGCATAAACATCTGAAAGACGGCTTGAGTAGTTGCTGATGAGATTTTCGTCAATGTATTTTTTTTCTCTTAAAGAATCTGCAACAGCAACTTCAGAAGTTTTTTTTATGTTGTAGGTTAAACCTACTTTCAAAAATTTTTTTCGCATTCACCCGCAATCAGCGGGTATATACTCCTTTATGTATTTTTTTAAGAACAGCTCTTAAAAAATTTCTGCAAATATAACATTATACACATTATAGTCAAGATGTTGCAAGAAAAAATTTTAAAAAAATTTTTTCACTTATAATTTTCAGATGGATTTAATTCCGGAAATGTATTCAATAATTAATTGAATGTACATTACTAATGAATTATCATTGTATGATGTTGACAGATAAACTTGAAAAAGTTAAACAGCGTTTCAGTGAAATATCAGAGCAACTAAACAAAGCTGAAACTGTTTCTGATCAGAAACTTTTCCGCAAGCTCTCCAAGGAGTATGCAGAACTATCCGAAATAGTAAATACATATGATGAATATCAGACCATCAGGAAACAGATTGATGATAACAAAAAACTGCTTGAAGAAACAAATGAAAATGAGCTTAAAGAGCTTGCACAGGCTGAGATTTCTGAACTGGAGCAGAAGCTGGAACATACAGAGTCAAGAATTAAGGAGCTACTAATACCCAAAGATCCGAATGATTCCAAGAATGCAATTCTTGAAATAAGAGCCGGCACCGGCGGAGAGGAGGCAGCTTTGTTTGCAGCAGACCTTTTCAGAATGTATTCCCGCTATGCTGAAAAAATGGATTGGAGAGTTGAAGTTGAGTCTCTTAATGAATCATCCGGTCTGGGAGGTATTAAGGAAGTCATAGCTTCAATTTCAGGCAGAGACGTTTACGGAACACTTAAATATGAAAGCGGAGTTCACAGGGTTCAAAGGGTACCTGAAACTGAAACCCAGGGAAGGATACATACCTCAGCTGCATCTGTTGCAGTTTTACCTGAAGCAGATGAAGTTGATATTGAAATAAATCCAAACGACCTTAAAATAGATGTATTCAGATCCGGAGGTGCAGGCGGACAGAACGTTAATAAGGTTGAAACTGCAATCAGGATAACCCATATACCAAGCGGAGTAGTTGTTCAGTGTCAGGATGAACGTTCACAACTTAAGAACAAATTAAAGGCAATGAAAATTCTTCGTTCAAGATTATATGAAGCTGAACTGGAAAAGCATAACAGGGAAGTGTCAGCTAAACGTAAACTCATGGTTGGCTCGGGAGACAGAAGCGATAAAATACGTACATATAATTTCCCTCAAAACCGTGTAACAGATCACAGAATCGGTTTAACTCTTTATAACCTCTCGGAAATAATAGACGGTGAGCTTGATGAATTAATTGAAAAACTTAAATTAGCTGACCGAGCAGAAAGACTTGCTCAGGAAAGCTAAATAAGAGGTTTAACCCTCCATATCATTCCCATATACCAAAGCTGATATTCAGAAATAAATTCTAACCTTAACTTAACCAAATTTTAGGAAATCTTTTCTATTATTGTTTCAGGATTTAATAACAAATCAATAAAATTATCTCGGAGGTTAAATTCTGTTATGAGGAAATTTCTTCTTTTATTTTTCGTCTGTTTTTTAACGTCAGATTTGTTTTCACAGAATCTGACACAATCAAATTTTATCAGCGTAATGTGCCCTCAGTATATGTCGTCTGGCACTAACACCAGATTACCTGTTGTTTTCAGAGCCAGTATTATAGGCCTTGCTCCCAATACAACTTACAGATATTTCAATCAGGGTGCTCTCTATACAGATCTCGGAACTACAAATCCGGGGGCTGGTAATCCTATGCTGATAAGTTCATCCGGTAACTATACTTACACAACAAGTCCCAGTCTCAGCACGTCTGGTAATTATGAAACTTTCACAACAGATGCTACGGGAAGATACACAGGTTGGTTCGCATTGGTTAATACAGGCAATGCCAGATTTACACCGGGTAATTACATAATACCTTCAATAGTTATAGACAGCGCAGGTAACGGAGTTGTTAAGTACCGCTATGCAC
>JAOADS010000033.1:0-4252 GCA_026417195.1 Ignavibacteria bacterium
TGCTGACCCTATTTCTCAGGTAAGGGGAGGAATAGCCATAACAGTGTTATCAGTACCTACCAGATATCTTCATTCATCTGTTGAACTCCTATGTCTTAAAGATATTGATTACACAGTTGAACTTTTAACAGAGTTTGTAATTAACGCAAAACTTAACTTTTAAAAGATGAATAATAAGAAATTTTATATTTTGATATTAATCATTTTATTTTCTTCATCATGTAAGAAAAATTCTGTCGGAGAAGAAATAACAACTCAGTCTGGTCTTAAATATATAGATGAAGTCATAGGTACGGGAGAATCTCCAAAGCCCGGATATAAAGTAACTGTTCACTATACCGGAACGCTTGAAAACGGAACTAAATTTGACAGTTCCAGAGACAGAAACCAGCCGCTTACATTCAAAATAGGAACAGGACAGGTAATCAAAGGCTGGGATGAAGGTGTTATGACTATGAAGGTTGGAGGCAAGAGGAAACTTATAATTCCTCCACACCTTGCATACGGAACACAAGGAGTTGGTAATATCATACCTCCGAATGCTACTCTAATTTTTGAGGTGGAGCTGCTCGAAATCAGGCCATAGGTTAGTTGAATTTCAATTAAACTTTCTGGATTTCACTCCATTTTCCCTATAAGGGTAACTAAATTAGTTACCAGAATTTAACTTTTATTTCTAAGTCTTAACGTTTCCCTTAAGCTATCAAAATCTTCAAAATATATGATTTTTCCAAAGAATTGAACGGATAATATACCGTGAAAGGTGTATAAAAAAGTATATAACCACCAAGGTTATTACATTGTAAATGCTGGAATTATATTTTTGAACAAATTTAAATTTAATAAAAATTTAAAATCACTATGTTTAAGACAATTTTAATTTTTCTCTCAATCTTAATGTTTTTAAACCATACGATACATACTCAGTGGATATCAGTTTATAGACCATACTCAGAAGGAGATATGAATTTCACTGATGCCAGGGGATATTCAAATTGTGTTGACGGCTCTGGAAACAGTTACGTAACTGGTACGGTGAACGTTGGAGGCGGAGGAAATGATATTATAGTAATAAAGTATCTTCAAAACGGAGATACAGCGTGGGTAAGGTCTTACAATGGTTCTGAAAATTCAAATGATGAAGGATATGGAATTTGTGTTGATAATGCTGGAAATGTGTATGTTGTCGGGACTGCAAGTAATATTGGAAAATCTTATGATATAGTCTTACTGAAATATAGTTCCGCCGGGCAACTTTTATGGGTGAGAACTTACTACGGTCATGATGGATCTTACGAAGACAGAGGACTTGGAGTAAATGTTGCGAGCGATAATTTTATATATGTAACTGGCTTCTGTACCGGTCCGACTTTAAATAAGCAGATAATTCTTCAGAAATATGATCCTGCAGGTAATCTTCTCTGGACAGTTAGGGAAGACGGAGTTAATGACATGGATTCCGAAGGGCTTGCTCTGACTCAGAAAGATGGTTTTATATACGTATGTGGTTATATTACTTCAGCTACAACTGGTCAGGATATGATAGCAATTAAATACTCATCAGCGGGTCAGAAAATCTGGTTGGGTTCGTACAGCGGCAGTGGTTACAACGAGGATAAAGCCTGGGGAATTGTTGTGGACTCAGAGAATAATGTAATAATCGGAGGTCATGTAACTAACTTAACCATAGATTATGCAGTTGTAAAGTTCAGCAGTTCAGGAACAACTGTGTGGACACGTATTATAAATGGCTCAGGAAACGGGACTGATAAGGCCTTCGGATTGGTTTGTGATCTCTTTGATAATTCTATCTATATTACCGGCTACACTCAGAGCAGCGGACAAGGTAGTAATTACTTAACAATTAAATACAGTTCGTCAGGAAATCTTCTATGGCCATCACAATATAACGGAGGCGGTCAAGGCGAGGATATGGGAAGAGCAATAGGTCTGATAAGGAACTCTACTGGTAGTGTAACCAGCGTTGTCGTAACCGGTGAAAGCTGGGGATTACATGGAAACTATGATTATGCAACTGTAAGATATAGCCCGCAGAACGGAACGCAGACACAGCTTTCTATATTCTTTGCAAATGAGACAACAAATGATAATCCAAAGGCATTATGTGTTTCAGGCAGTAAGGTTTACATTACAGGATACAGTGAATATGTGGTTGATGATGGTCCTTCTCACTCAGCATTATCAAGTATTATGTTGGATTGGAAGGATCCGTTAAGTGAAAACAATTTAGCTCGTGAATTTGAACTCTATCAGAATTATCCCAATCCGTTTAATCCAACCACAACTATCAGGTTCTCGGTACCGTACCAGTCTGAGGTTGAATTATCACTCTATGATGTGTTAGGACGAAAGATAGCAATTTTATTGAAACAGGATTTAGCAGCAGGCATTTATTCAATTGAGTTAAATGCTTCAACTCTTTCATCAGGTATATATTTCTGTAAGCTCTCAGCGAGCCATTTCAGAAAGGTTATGAAGATGACTTTAATTAAATAAATTAAAGAAATATACTTGTGCAGTGCAATGGAAAGGGCAATCAAAAACATAAAAACATATATAAATGAATTCACCGCTGAATCTGAAAAATCCAGATCATCTAATCCAGCCTTAGCCTATGAAATGGCAGTTAAAGCTATTAAGTTAGCTCAAGATCATAATTATAAGGAAGACTGTGCAAGGGCCCATTTAGCAGCAGCTAACGCTTCAAGAGTGCTTTCTAACTTTGATGTTGCTTTTGAACATTATTCTAGAGCACTGGAAGCATATGAAGAAACGGGGAATCTGAAAGGGAAGTTAAAATGCCTGAATTCACTGGCTAATTATTATCAGATTATAAGCAAATTCGACAAGGCAATTGAAATCTATGATGAGGTTCTATCTCTTTGTGAACCTCTCGAAGATGTTAATTTCGTAGCTGTTGTTATAGGCAATAAAGCTCTGGCATTACAGCAGCATGGTAACATTTCTGAGGCTCTTCGCCAGAGTCTCCTGGCTCTTGAATTATATATGCGGAACAACATTGAAGTTCCATATCATCTATACAACAATATAGGAATTATATATCTTGAGATAGGAAGTTATAATTCGGCACTTGAGTTTTTTAATCACAGCCTTAAACTTCTTCTAAATACCGGAAAAATTATTGACCAGGCAATGACAATTGCTAATATCGGCAGGACATATATGTATATGAATGATTATGCAAACTCTATTACTTATCTTAGTGAAGCTCTGATAATTGCTCAGGATACGGGTAATAAACAGGTTGAATCCCAGATTATAAGTAATCTTGGGAAAGCATATACGAAAATTAAACATTTCAGCCAGGCAAATAAATATCTGAACAAAGCTCTGAAATACTATAAAGAGATTAAAGATATACATTCTGTTGCTCACACTCTTGCTGAACTCGGTGAGTTACACGTTGAAATGAAGGAGTTCACGGAAGCTAGGAGTTATTTCGAGGAAGGTCTTAATATAGCTATTGATAACGGAGATGAGCAGGATGCTGTTAAGATTTACATTGGACTTGCAAAACTCTATATGAATTTCAATGATGTTGTAAAATCATCAAAATTCCTTACATTAGCTGAGAATTCAGCTTTGAAAAGAAATTCCTATAAGGAACTGGTTAGAGTATATAAGATCTTCGGAGAGGTTTTCCGTAAAGCAGGAGACAAGGTTAACTCTGAAAACTACGTTAATAAGTATTACGATGCTAATATGAGATTAAGGGAAATCTGTGAAAACAAAAATCTGAAAATGATATCTATAGAAGAAACTTATTGTGTAAATTATCCCGCCGGTCAGAATATCTTCAGACCACGTAAAGTTAGTAATAACTAACTTTTTTCAAACTTCTTTCATCAGTTATTAACCTATGTGATTTAACATTCACTTAAGTTCTCTAACTTGGTTACCAAGCTTCGTACTTTATAATATCAATAAATTTTAGGAAATTTGTAATATGGTTAGGAAATCATTTGAGTTAAATACAGATGAAATTAAAATAAACAGAAATCCATTTGTGAGGTGGATCCTCATCACCGGCGGATTCGGACTGGTTGCTATAGGAGTTATAGGAATGTTCCTGCCTATTCTTCCAACTACTATATTTTTTATTCTTGCAGCATGGTGTTTTGCCAGAAGTTCCGAGAAATTTTATCACTGGCTTCATTATAACAGATGGTTTGGCAAATATTTAAGGACTTACCGTTCAGGCGAAGGAATG
>JAOADS010000033.1:4262-15180 GCA_026417195.1 Ignavibacteria bacterium
CATTAATATCGAAGATTATTTCTCTTCTGATATTATGGATGGGTATCTTACTATCAGCTGTAATAGCTACCGAAAACGTTTACGTAAGGGTTCTGCTTATAATGATTGCTGTTGGCGTAACCTGGCACATTCTGGCTATAAAAACAGCTAATGTCAGGAATCACGAATTAAAGAATTAATAATGCCCAGAACAAAGGCAATTTCTTCCAATCCCTCAGCTGAAGACAGGGAATTGCTCAATATCCTGAGGCCCAAAACATTTAAGGATTTTACCGGACAGGAGAAAATTAAAGGCAATTTAAGTATTTCTGTTCAAAGTTCCAGAAAAAGAAACGACTCACTTGAACATATACTTTTTACCGGCCCTCCCGGCCTCGGCAAAACAACCCTCGCATATATAATCGCTTCTGAAATGGGTTCAAGGATAATTACTACTTCTGGTCCTGTTTTGGAAAAACCGGGTGATATTGCCGGTATGCTCACCAAACTTGAAAAAGGAGATATACTTTTTATAGATGAGATACACAGAATATCCAAGCCTATAGAGGAATATCTTTATTCTGCTATGGAAGATTACAGACTTGATATAATAATAGATCAGGGACCAGGAGCCAGAAGCGTTTCCCTTCAGCTGGAGAAATTTACTCTTATAGGTTCAACCACAAGAGCCGGACTTTTAAGCTCTCCGCTTCTTGATCGCTTTGGAATAAGATGCAGACTTAATTATTACAGCACGAATGAACTTGCTGAAATTGTTATACGTTCCTCCGGAATTCTGAACATAAATATTACAGAAGAAGGTGCTGAAACAATAGCAAGACGTTCACGCGGGACGCCAAGGATTGCTAATCGTTTACTTAAATTAACAAGGGATCTTGCAACCGTCAAAGACATTGATATAATTACTCCCGAGATAGCAGATGAGTGTCTCAATAACTGGGAAATAGATCACAGGGGACTGGATGAACTTGACAAAAAGATCCTTCTTACCATAATAGATACTTACAAAGGCGGACCTGTTGGCCTGAATGCGATAGCTGTCTCTGTAGGCGAAGAAGCAGGAACAATAGAAGAAGTTTACGAGCCTTTCCTTATTCAGGAAGGCTTTATACGCAGAACGGCACGTGGCAGGGAAGCTACAGAGCTTGCATACGAACATCTGGGAATAAAACCTGTTAAAACTGCAAAACATAATCAAAACACATTATTTGATTAATTCCAGACTTCCAGATGATTTTTATAAAAGGAACTGCTTAGAGGTTGCCTTCGAACTTCTTGGAAAAATACTTGTAAGGATTAAAAACGGTACATTATACTCAGGCATTATAGTTGAAACTGAAGCATACGAAGCTGGAAATGATGAAGCCTCACACTCATTCATTGGCAAAACTGAAAGAAATAAAATGATGTTTGAAGAGGGAGGGAAAGCTTATGTGTACTTCATATACGGCAATCATTATTGCTTTAATGTTGTTACGGGCAGAGCTGGAGAGGGCAGTGCTGTTCTCATCAGAGCAGTAGAACCTGTTTGCGGTATAGATCAAATGATGAGAAACAGAAAAACTACTAATATTCTGAATCTCACAAACGGTCCGGGCAAGCTAACCGAGGCTATGGAAATAAATATGAAACTTAATGGTAAAAAACTTTCCGGAAATGAGATATTTATCTCAGATAATCCTCTGGGCTCAGTATTGAATATTTCCGTTTCATCCAGAATAGGAATATCCCGAGCAACGGAGAAACTTAACAGATTTTATTTAAAATTTAATCCCTTCATATCTACTTACTTTGATAAAAACTGAAAATCTCGTTAAGGTCTATAATGGAAGCAAAAAAGCTCTGGACGGAATATCGTTTTCAGTTGAGAGAGGAGAAATTTGTGCATATATAGGACCTAACGGAGCAGGCAAAAGCACCACAATGAAAATTCTGAACGGGATGATCAAACCGGATGGAGGCTCTGCCTGGATGAATGGAATTAACGTATCAGAAAATCCAGCTGATGTGAAGAGAATCACCGGTTACGTACCTGAGTCAGGTGCGTTATTCCTTTCTCTTTCACCTTATGAATATCTGGAATTTGTATGCAGGATGTATGAAATACCCGAAAAGATTCTTAAGCAAAGGATATTCAGCTTTCTTGAAACGTTTGGTTTAAAAGAGGAGTTTTCAACACCTATGCATACATTTTCAAAGGGCATGAAACAGAAAGTGCTTATAATTTCATCACTTATTCATGATCCGGAAATAATATTGTGGGATGAACCTTTCAGCGGAATAGATTATGAGACTTCACTCTTTCTGAGGAACCTTACAAAAGAACTTGCTTCAGACGGGAAAACTTTTTTATACTCAACTCATGTAATTGAAACCATTTCCAAACTGTGTACAAGGTTTATATTTATTGATTCGGGCGTTATACGGGCCGATGAATTAATAACAAATGAGAACAAAACGGATGAATTGATAAGGAAATTTACGGAGAAGACTTTATATGGCTCTAAAGAAAAAACATAAACCCGGATGACGTGAGATTTTTCAGAATATATTTTATTTCCTTTGTTTTCTCTTATCTTAGTTTCTCTCAGGCGGATTTCACTGACATACAAACCTTCATCGATTCCAACATAACAAGAAATTTTTCTGATACTTATTTTGATAATTCCGTTAATTCAGTCCGTATGGTTTCCAAGATAAATTACTTTTTTAAAAGCAGGAATATTTTTCTGAATGCAAAGAATTTTTATTCATCCTCAGTTACAAAACTTTCAAAAAACCTTTACAGAGATTTTGATAACCTTAAAGTAAGCAGCGGATATTACATAAACCCGGATACAAGGATGTCCTTGAACTATAAGGGGCAATTCTTCTCTGATGACAGGTCGCTGAATCTGAAAGAAAGTTCATCAAATACATTCTATGTTGCTACTGAATATGACGGTATTTACCGGGGTTCACAGATAAATTCATTCCTTTATGCTGGTTATAAATCTGAATATCAGCTGGATGAATATAACAGAGGCTTCAGTACCTACGGTGAATTCAATGTCTATAATTATGATGTATTTGACTTCATAGCTGACGCACAGCTGAAGGCCGGATATGACTATCTTCAGCAAAGGGTGAAATCAATGTTTCTTTCAAGACTTTATTTTGAGAGATCGTTTGAAAACAATCTTGCAAGAAATGAGTTTGACGGTGTTTTCGTAAGAACAAGGAAGGATTTTTATTTCCCTGCTGACTTTAATACTATTAATCAGTTTGGCATAAAAAATAATATAGAAACAAGGAAAGAAAACTCTGTAAAGATTTTCAACAGATTTGATTACTCGCTTAACAGCAATATTTCTTTCATTATCACCCTGCAACCTTATTTCAGAAAAGTAACTAAAGAAAACCTGTATGTACCTTCGCTCACCATACAACAGCCTTCCCTGTATGATACGGAAATTCAGGAAATATCCTTAAACGGAGAAGTAACTCTTAATGCAAACATTAATAAATTCAATTTACAGCTTAAAGCTTTTTACAGGGAACGGGATGAAAAGAATTTTCTCATTAACCCTCAGAAAATTAACAACAGTTTTATAAACATAATTCAGGATAACGAATCAAATAAAAATAATCAGCTTTCTTTCTTCCAGTTAAATTCACTGATATACTATAACCTTAATTTCATGAACAGAATTGAACTTTCCGGCAGTGCTTCCATACTAAAGTATGACACTCCGAGTTCAAGGAACTATGAAGACAGGGATGAATTAGGCTATAACTTTTATGTAGGACATCGCTTTACTAATCTTAGAAATCTTACTGTAGTTACTGCTGCAGATTTAAGTCTCTATCATACAGTCTATATTTTTTCCCAGAGAAGTTCAAACAATAACTGGAACAGAGTTATAAGATTCACTTCCAAAAGTTACTTTACGCCCTCATCTCATTTCAGAAATGTAGCGCAGTTTTCAGTTCTTGCAAATTACACTGTCTATGATTTTGAAGATATAGTGTCATCTGTGAAGAGCTATGTTTTTCGCCAGTTAAACCTGAAAGATTCTGTAATAATTCTGCTCCCGTATAATTTAGGGGCTGACCTGCTGGCAGAAATTAAATTTTACGAAAGAGGTGAACTTAACTGGAACAGTTTCAGCCAGAGACCTGTAGGTTACTTTGAGGATAAAATTTTTAATCCGAAATTAAACTATTTTTTTAATAAATTTATAACACTTTCAGCCGGCTATAAATATTATGAGCAGAAGAAGTATAAATACACACAAGGTATTAAGATTTTAGATTCGTATCTGAGAAATTACGGACCATTTGCAATACTTAAAGTAAACTGGAAGAATAATTCAAAGATTGAGATAAACGCGAGCTATGATTATTATTATCTTTCAGATAAAATCACGGATCGTAACTTTAATATCCAGATAATATCAATCTGGAATTTTTAACACATGAAAAAACTTTTTCTTGAAATAGAATCCCAGAGAAACAGAATTAAAGAAGTAGAAAACCTTATGTTCCAGGCAAATTCAGAATTCGGCTTGAGTGAAAATGATTACAATAAAATGATGATTGGTGTTACGGAAATAGCTATAAATGCTATAGTTCACGGTAATAAGGAAAATATATCTAAAAAAGTAAAATTAAGCGTTGAGTACAATAGTGAAAAGATGATAATAACTATCTGTGACGAAGGGGAAGGATTTGATTATGAAAATCTTCAGGATCCCACAAGTCCGGAAAACATTATGGATGTTCACGGAAGAGGGATATTCATTGCAAAAGCTATGGTTGATGACTTAAAATATACTCACAGAAAAGATAACGGATCAGAATTTATTCTCACAGTTTATAAGAAAGGGTAGTGATTTAGTGAAAACTAATAATCAAGCTTGTCAAGAACGTCCATGACTTCCTTGACCGCAGCAGCTGATAATTTAACAAGTTTCATTTCTTCATCGTTAAGCTGAAGTTCAATAATCTTTTCAATTCCGTTTTTACCTAATATTACCGGAACACCCATGTAAACCTTATTAAGTCCGTATTGTCCTTCCAGCCAGGCACATACCGGGAAAACCCTTTTCTGATCACGGACAATAGCCTCAGCCATCTGGGCAGCGGCTGAGCCAGGAGCATACCATGCAGATGTACCTAATAAATTGACAATTTCGCCTCCTCCCTTTTTAGTTCTTTCTATAATAGAGTTCAATCTGTTTTCATCTATAAGCTCAGTTACGGGTATTCCTCCAACTGTTGTGTAACGGGGAAGAGGAACCATAGTATCACCGTGTCCACCCATAAGTACAGCCTGAATATCCTTCGGGGAAACGTTTAACTCTGTGGCCAGAAAAGCCTTATATCGTGCCGTATCAAGTATTCCTGCCATACCGAAAACTTTCGATGATGGTAGTTTTGAATGTATGTAGGCACAGTAGGTCATTACATCAAGCGGATTTGAAACAACTATGATTATAGTATCAGGTGAGTGTTTTATTACGCTCTCAGTAACAGATTTAACTATCTTTGCATTTGTTGATATGAGATCATCTCTTGACATACCGGGTTTTCTCGGCAGACCTGAAGTAATTATTACAATATCTGAAGAAGCTGTTTTTGTGTAGTCGTTAGTTGTTCCGATAACCCTTGTGTCGTACATATTTATAGGAGAACTCTGCCATATATCTAGTGCTTTGCCTTCTGCAAGGTTTTCCTTGATGTCAAGTAAAACAACTTCATTTGCAATTTCATGGTGAGCTAAAACCTCCGCACATGTTGCGCCTACGTTACCGGCTCCGATAACAGATATTTTCATGTTTTAAGATGGTTTTGTTACAGATTTTAGTTTTATCAGTTATTGATTGCTTCGGCAGGTAATACGCTTACCTTTTTCTTTGTTTTGGAATGATTTGAAAATTTCACGTGACCATCTATGAGGGAAAAAATCGTATCATCTTTTCCTAACCCTACATTCAGACCGGGTAGGAATTTTGTTCCTCTTTGTCTTACTATGATATTTCCTGCTCTGACGAACTCTCCTCCGAATCTTTTAACGCCTAATCTTTTAGACTGACTGTCTCTGCCGTTTTTTGTGCTTCCTAATCCTTTTTTGTGTGCCATTTTATTTTATTGAGTTTATTTCTATTTCTGTATATTGCTGGCGATGCCCTTTAGTTCTTTTATAATTTTTTCTTCTTTTCTTTTTAAATACAATAATCTTTTCATCTTTGATGTGACTGATAACTGTTGCTTCGACCTTCATATCCAGTTTAGGAGATCCGATCTTAAACGATTTATCATCACTACTGAAAAGCAGTACATCGGAGAAAGTTACCTTATCTCCTTCTTTCGCACTTAATTTAGGCACGAAGACCCTGTCATTTTCTGATATTTTATACTGTTTTCCCTTAATATCTACAATTGCAAACATTTGAATTTATCGGTTTATTTTAAAAATTCTTCAATGTGGAGCTAAGGAGGATCGAACTCCTGACCTCTTGAATGCCATTCAAGCGCTCTCCCAGCTGAGCTATAGCCCCAAGAGTATTAATTTTGAATAACAAATTTAACAAAAATACGTTCAACTTTCAAACCATAGAAAAAAGCACATAAATGCTTTTTTATTGTCATTTTAAGTCTTATATGTTATAAATATCTTGCATAGTTCATTTATTTTATTTTGCAATACGATCCTGTAAAAGACAAATTAGGTAATTTTGTAAAGAAATCCACAGTTTTAAGGAAGTTTTTCTACTTCTTCCTTGGAGTTATATTTTTAAGAGAGAGATACGTTAAAAGGAAAATTTCAGAATTGTTCTCACATGAGAATCCGGTTAAGATTCTTGATGCCGGGAGTGGATTTGGCCAATATTCATATTACATGGCAAATAAATTTCCCGATGCGGAAATACTTGCTGTTGATGTGAAAACCGATTACCTTGAAGACTGTAAATATTTTTTTAAAGAGTGCGGAATTAATAACACAAAATTTGAATTTGCAGACCTTACAGAGATAAATTTTGAAAATGAATTTGATTTAATACTCTCTGTTGATGTTATGGAACACATTGAAGACGATATTGGAGTTTTTAAAAATTTTTTCAGAGCCCTTAAAAAAGGAGGAAGGGTTATTATAAACACACCTTCTAATCTTGGAGGAAGTGATACGGAAACAGAAGGTGATGAAAGTTTTATAGGGGAACACGTGAGGAACGGTTACTCGGAAAAGGAAATCTGTGATAAACTCAGATCAGCTGGTTTTGAAATTGAAAGTTTTGAATATACTTACGGTAAATGGGGCAGGCTTTACTGGAAAACAGGAATCAAATATCCAATGCTTTTATTGAATAAGTCTTTTTTATTTGTAGTCTTACTTCCCTTATATTATTTACTCACTTTACTTCCTGTTCTTATGTTCATGCAATTGGATCTTAACGAGAAAAACAAATCAGAGGGAACCGGAATTCTACTAACTGCAAAGAAAGCTTCTTGAAAAAAGTTCTCATAATATCATATTACTTCCCGCCTTCGGGAGGACCTGGTGTTCAAAGAGTTTTAAAATTTGTAAAATATCTACCTCTTTACGGCTGGAAACCTTACGTCCTGACTGTAAAAGACGGAGACTTTCCTGCAAGAGACGAGTCGCTTTTAAATGAAATTCCTCCTGATGTAAAGGTCTACAGGACAAAAATCCTTGAACCTTACTCGCTTTACAGGAAATTTAGAGGGCTTAAAAAATCAAGTGCAATTGATGTGGAAAACATTCCAGCCGAAGGCGGGAGATTTTCCATTAAAGAGAAAATTGTGAATTTCATACGTTCAAATTTCTTTATTCCAGATGCAAGGATCGCATGGAAAAGATATGCACTGAAGGAAGGTCTCAGAGTCATAGAAGAAGAAAAAATAGATCTCATTTATTCATCTTCTCCTCCATATACATGCTCACTCATCGCCCGAGACATTAAACGTAAAACAGGTATAAAATGGGTTGCAGGATTCAGGGATCCGTGGACAGATTTCCTGAACACCCCTAAAAGATACGGTATAGCCCGCAGAATAGACAGAAAAATGGAGCACTCAGTCTTCAGGGAAGCAGATGCAGTTGATGTAGTCTGTAGCGGGATTGAGGAAGATATTGTATCGAAATACAGTGATGTTAATAGGAACAAAATCTTTATAATACCCAATGGCTACGATGAAAGCGATTTCCCTGTCAGGGAAAATGAGGTTAAAAATAACAGGTTTACAGTTACATATACTGGTTCTATGTATGGAGTTAGAAATCCTTCAACTTTTCTGAAAGCACTTGAAGAGTTATATGAAGAAGGTTTCATTTCTCCTGAAAATATTACTTTAAATTTTATAGGGAGATTTGGTAAAGAGATAAGGCACATGCTTGACAATTCATTATTCAGAAAATCAATTAACGTGGTTAATTATGTATCCCATAGTGAGTCAATAATCTATTTACTAAATTCAGATGCACTCCTGCTTATAGTGGACGATACAAAGGATGTATCAAAAATAATAACAGGTAAAGTATTTGAGTACATAAGAGCTAAAAAGCCTATAATAGCTATAGGAATGAAAGACAGCGATATGGAGAAATTGTTGTCAGAGACCGGATGCGGCAGACTTTCATCTCACAATGACGTGGATACACTTAAAGATATTATCAAAGAATATTACACTTCTTTTAGGAATGGAATTGGAGGATGTAATTTCAATGATGAGGCTATCAGGAATTACTCAAGACAGAAATTAACCGGAAAACTCTCAGCAGTGTTTACTAAGGTATTGGAGGGAGTTTAACTTAATGTGCGGAATATTTGCTGTAATTGACTGCAGCGGAAAACCTGTTTCAACCGACGGACTTATTTCAGTATCACAATCAATCAGACACAGAGGACCAGATGATGAGGGATATCTTCTTGCAAACACCAGAGGAAAAGAAATAAAATCCTTCCGGGGAAATGATTCAGTATGTTACTCCGAAAATCTTTTGCACATTAAAGATTCCGGTGAACATGAATTCAACCTTGGCTTTGCCTTCAGGAGGCTTTCTATACTTGATCTAACTGAAGCAGGCCACCAGCCTATGAGTGACAGCGAAGGGAAAGTATGGATAATTTTTAACGGAGAAATCTATAACTACATTGAATTAAGGGAAGAGCTGAAAAAAGAAGGTTTTAATTTCAGAAGCGGAAGCGATACAGAGGTTATTATATATGCCTATAAAAAATGGGATACTGAATGTTTCTCCAAATTTAATGGTATGTGGGGAATGGTTATTTACGATTCTGTTAAGAACAAACTTATATGCTCAAGGGATCGCTTCGGAGTCAAGCCTTTATACCTTTACGCTGATGAGAGGAAATCAGTTTTTATGCTCTCATCTGAACTCAAGGCAATCATATCTTATTTAAAAGTCACAGGTGAAGCTGAATTAAACATAAATGAATCTCTGCTTTATGATTATTTCTTATACTCTCTGGTTGACCATACACAGGAGACTTTTCTTGAAAATATATTCCATATTGAACCTTCAGGGTTTGTAACACTGACTCCGGACGGAAAGATTGAAAGAAGAAAGTATTTCAGTCTTCAGATTAACACTTCAACTCCGCCTTATAACAGAAGGTATCTTGAAAAAACCTCAGATGAATTCAGGGAACTGTTTAAGGACGCTGTCAGGCTCAGACTGAGAACAGATGTTCCTCTCGGAAGCTGTCTCTCGGGTGGCTTAGATTCATCTTCAATAGTATGTGTGATTAACAATCTGATCAAGAACGATAAATCAGTAGCTAGTGCCATAGCCGGGGAATTTCAGAAAACCTTCTCAGCAGTTTATCACGATCCTTTATCGGATGAAAGCGATTTTATCAAAGAGGTTGTAAGTCACACAGGCTGTGATGCACATTATATTTATCCATCAGGTGAAAAACTTGCATCGGAACTGGAGAAATTAATATATCACCTTGATGAGCCTTTTGTTTCAACATCTATGTATGCCCAGTGGAACGTTATGAAACTTGCCAGAGAAAACGGGGTAACCGTACTTCTTGATGGTCAGGGAGCTGATGAAATACTAGCTGGTTATGAAGTTTATCATGCATTCCTGTATTCTCAGTTAGCACGGAATTTCAGATTAATTTCACTTACACGTGAACTTTTGTCAAATTTCTCAAAAGGAGCGGAAATGATAGGCAGAGGTCTTAGATTTTATATAAAAAGCAGGAAACAAGTTTCAGATTTGGGTGAGCTGAAATACTTCGATAAAAATTTCATTTGGAAACATTCCTCAAGAAATGTTCTAAATTACAGGACATCTTCGAATCTTCAGGAAAGACTGTATGAAGATCTTACGAAATATTCACTGCCTAATTTACTCAGATATGAAGACAGAAATTCAATGGCTTTTTCAATTGAAGCAAGAACACCGTTCCTTGACTGGAGACTGGTTAAATTAGCTATGGAAACACCAGTGGTTTACAAGATTTACAGGGGCTGGACTAAATGGCTTCTGAGAAATTCCATGAAAGGTATTCTTCCTTTGAAAATACTTGAAAGGAAAGATAAAAAAGGATTTCCTACGCCAGAAAAAAAATGGTTAATGATTCTCAAGGATGAAATCTTTTCATCGTTTGAGAGAAATTACTCAAGACTTAACGGAATTATTAATCTTGATGACATAAAAAAGGATTTTGATGAAATTTTAAATAACAAAAATATCCGTACTAACTTTATCTGGAAAGTCTATAACTATTTAAAATGGAGAGAAATTTTTAAAATATGAAATCAGAAGTAAAGATTGTATTGATCGCCGGAGCAAGGCCTAATTTTATGAAGATTGCTCCACTGATGGAAGAGTTAGATAAGGTGAAAAAGTTCAGAAACATTCTCATACATACAGGAC
>JAOADS010000034.1 GCA_026417195.1 Ignavibacteria bacterium
CCTTACAGACAGAGAGGCTAGGAGAGTTCTGGAAAAAGTGATTAGCTATTCAAAAGCTGACTCAGTTTCGGTTACATTGTCTGGTACAGACAGGTTTAACATGAGATTTGCGGTGAATTCACTGACTACTAACGGATATGAAGACGGATTGTTTGTTCAGATAACTTCAAATATCGGATTCAAAACAGGTAGTGTCAGCATTAACAGGACGGATGATAACTCAATTCATGAGGCTGTAAGAAGGTCTGAAGATATAGCAAGACTTTCTCCCGATAACAAAGAGTTTGTTCCGCCTCCGGTACAGGAGAAATACCTTACAGCAAAGAATTATTCGGCAATTACTGCATCTCTTACAAACTCTTCAAGGGTATCTGTATTATCGGAGATAATCGGTAAATCTAAAACTTATGAAGTAGATTCAGCGGGTTATTATGAAGACAATGTAAATTTCACCGCAATATTGAACAGTAACGGCTTATTTGCTTATAATCTTGCCACAGAGGCTGAATTCTCAGCTACTTCGAGAACTAGAGATAAGACCGGTTCCAGCAGGGTGCAAAGCATTAATGTAGATTTCGGTAAACTTAATTTTTCTGAACTTTCAGAAAGAGTTGTAAATAAAGCCAGACTTTCTGCAAATCCGAAGGAAATAAAACCAGGCCGATATACTGTTATACTTGAGCCTGCTGCTGTATCAGATATGGTTTCAAGACTTGTGTCATTTATGAGTGCCAGAGCAGCTGATGAAGGAAGAAGTTTTTTTTCTGAGCCAGACGGAAATAAATTGGGAAAGAAAATCTTACCTGATACAGTCAATATCTATTCTGATCCCTCAGATGAGCTTGCCCCGGATATTCCTTTTACCAGTGAAGGATATTCCAGAAATAAAGTTATATGGTTTGAAAACGGTATATTAAGGAATCTTCACAGAAATGCATATTGGGCTGCTAAAACTTCGCAGCCATTAATACCCTATCCTTCAAATTTAATTATGAAAGGAACAAGTAAAACACTTGATGAGATTATTTCAGATACCGATTATGCCGTTCTAGTAACCAGACTCTGGTACATAAGAACAGTTGAGAATAAAACCATGCTTCTTACCGGACTTACAAGAGATGGTGCTTTTGAAGTAAGGGATGGGAAAATAACTAATTCGGTTAAAAATTTCAGATTCAATGAGAGCCCTGTGAATGTTCTTTCTAATATAATTGACATAGGGAAAACAGAGAAAGCTTCAGGTAGTGAAAGTGGAAACTTTTCTATAGCAGTTCCTCCGTTAAAAGTGGCAAATTTTAATTTTTCAAGTTTATCTGATGCAGTATGAAACTGACAGATGCCATAGGTAAGTTTGTAAACTATCTTATAACGGAAAGGAATTATTCAAAACACACAGTATTTGGATATTCTTCGGATTTAAATGAGCTTTATTCTTTCATAGCAAGGAAAGTTGAAAGTAAAAATCCCAGAGTTGTTTTAGAATACATTGATGAGAGAACTTTGAAAGATTTTCTAGCATCCTATGTTCAAAGCGAGGAACATGAATACTCAAGAAAGACAATCTCCAGAAAAATATCAGCGTTAAAATCATTCTACAAATTTCTTAACCGTAAAAAGATTTTTGACAGGAATCCCGCTTCAGGTTTGATATTTCCTAAACTTCAAAAAAAGTTACCACATTCCGTAGAAGAAAAGAAAATCCTGGAATTATTGGAATCTTCTTATTTCGGAGATGATATATGGGGTTTGAGAGATAGAGCAATTATAGATTTGCTTTATACTTCAGGTATCAGATTGAGTGAACTGGTTTCTCTTACTGTTGATAAAATTGATCTTGCCGGTTGTACAGTAAAGGTTAAAGGCAAAGGAAAGAAAGAAAGGATTATCCCGATAGGAAGTTCAGCAGCCGGCAATGTTGCAGCTTATCTGAACAGAAGAGATAAGTATTTTCAAGACAGGAATATTAATTATGATCAGTCCGTTGTTTTTAACTCAAAAAACGGGCAGAGAATGTATCCAGCACTTTTAAACCGGATAACATATAAATATTTATCAAAGATTTCCGAGTCAAAGAAAAAAAGTCCTCATGTTCTTCGTCATTCGTTTGCAACTCATATGATGAACAGGGGGGCAGATCTGAGAGCCTTAAAAGAGCTTCTCGGCCATTCAAGTTTATCTACTACTCAGATTTACACTCACGTTTCCAAAGACAGACTCAAATCAATTTATAAAAAAGCACATCCTAAGGGTTAATATAACGAAAATCGTTATATCAAGCTGAGTATTTACGTTACATAATGACCTTAAATAACGATTTTCGGTGAGGAGATATTTAATTAAACCGAGTATCTTTGCATAAATTTAAAACTAATCTAAAACGTGAGAGCAGGCGAAAACAAAATTTTTTTCTCAAAAGAAGAGGCTGAAAAAGGGAGAGAAAGGCTCAGGCAATTTAAAATTGAACTAAGTAAGGTAATTACTGAGGAAGCCTGGAAACATTTTCCTGAGCTTGCAAAACTTGATCTTGATAAGTTTGATAAATTCCAGCAGATTGTTTCAGATGCTTCGGAGACTATTAGTTTTAAAATTAATAATCTCCATGGCAAAACGAACAGAAAATCCACCAGAATTACTACGGAATAATAACTTTAACATAAATCCCATTATCAACCAAGGAATTAATCTATTTCCATCAATCTAACCTTGTAACAAAAAGACTAATTTATTAAATTGCAACATGAAATTGGGGATAGGATTCTGGATTGGTATTACAGGCGCAATCTTAGGTCTTGGGATAGCGATAGCTGTTTCAGTCCTCACAGAACAGTGGTTAGCAGTAGCCATTATAATTATAGCTACAGTATTTGTTGCAGCGATCATATGGTATGTGATTTTAAAGCCGGTTCATATACGAACCCGACTTGAAAAAAACGGTGTGCCGGCAGAAGCCAGAATTATCAAAGTTTCCGATACCGGCGTAACAGTAAATAAGCATCCACAAGTTAAATTACTTTTGGAAATAAACTCACAATATTCCGGTAAATATCTTGTAGAAACCAAACAGGTAATTTCAAGATTACAGGTCTCCCTTTTTCAGCCTGGTTCTGTTATACCTGTTTTGATTGATCCTAACGACAAAAATCTTGTAACAATTAATTACTCAGCTGGTGCATCATCATCTGGTTCTTACAGCAGCGACAGGGTGAATACCGGTCCCTGGGCTGGTATGTCTCAAAAAGAAGTACAGGAAAAATTACTGGAAAACCAGAAAAAATGGGAAGAGATATCAGCAAAAGGAATATATACAAGAGCAATTGTAATTAAGTATACATGGTTAGGGGTTTATGTCAATGGTCAGAATCCAGCAGTAGAACTTGAACTGGAAGTTCTGCCTCAAGATAGATCATCATTCAGGTCTAAAGCCTGGGCCGTCATTAAGGAATCTTCAGTACCACTATACCAGCCGGGCGAAGAGATATTCGTAAAATACTTACCAGAAAATACATCTGTTGTAGCAGTAGCACACTCCTAAATTACGTTACCTGTTTCAGTTATTTACTTTTGAAGTAAGTAACGTTAAATTTGTAACGAAATTAAATTAGGAGGGATTAATGAAAAAATACTTAATTTTCTGTTTTACCATTTTAATAGTATTAAACTTTTCTTCATTCTCTCAAATCAAGATTAAATCCGCTAAACTTCCAAAGTATTCTGTTTCAGCATCGATTGGTTACAATTTTGTAGTTGGGAGTGCAAACGGAAATGTATATGATTTAAGTATTCTGGAATCAGGATATTCATCAAATGCTTTCACATCTAAAAATCTTGGGATGCAACAAGGTGCTGGGATTGCTGTTACCGGAAAAATGTCTATAAACAAAAAAAGAAATTTGAGGTTAACCGGTATGATCGGATATGATCATTTTTACAACACGGGAGATAAAGGAAGAAACAGGACAAGATGGCAAATATTCAGTCTTTATCCGGGTATTGAGTTTAATAACGGGAAAGTTTTCGCAAGTATGGAAGCAGGATATTCACTTGTATTCGGTGCCTGGCAGAGTGACGTTGTGTTCCCGGATAATTCAACTTCCAATATATATGTCAAATTCAAACCTGCCAGCAGAATAGGAGCAGCTGTAGGAACAGGTATTGTGTTCAAAATGAACAGAAAAATGAACTTTACAGTAGGACTAAAAGGTGTGTGGGCGAATATATTTCCTAAATTTAACAAAACTTCCAGCTCAGGTTACGAGTTATATATTAATGATTCTGCTAATAACAACGGGATTGAAATAGGGGGTACCAAAGAAATTATTTATTTGCAGTTAAATACCGGAATTACCTTTAGTCTGAAATAAGCTGGTAAGATTATATTCTAACTATGAACGGGTGTTTAATAATCACCCGTTATTTTTTTTGTTGGATAGAGATGGGAGAAATATTTCAGCAAGCATACATCTTACACTTCCTCCGCCAACTTTTTCTATAGTGTTAACTTCAGCTGAAATAATTTCTCCATGCTTTTTTAATAAATCCATCTGATCTGGTTTGAATGTATTTTGTGCATTTGAAGACATTAGAATAAATTTTTCATGTCTGTTATTTTCCAATTGTAAAATATTTGCACAAAAGTTATGCATTTGTGTTTTGTTAATAGAAAGTATGTTTCTGCCTGTTTCAGCTAATGAATTCATTATTCTTTCCCTGTCTTTTTGATGTATACATTCCTCGCAAATTACGCAGAAATTTTCCCCTAAGCTCATTATAACATTAGTATGGTAGATTTCCCTTCCGTTATTGTCGTAGGCTCTGAAAAAAAATCTGTTATTGACAGATATTCCAATTGTACTGCAGAAAACGTCAAATAGAACCCTGCTTGTGCGAGATGATTCACACGCATAGGCTGATTTATTGATTCTGTCAAGGACAACTGATCCTGTGCCTTCTAGGAAAAAACCATCAGATTCATATCTGGTAAAATCATATATCCTGTTAATTCTGAACTGAGATAGTTTTTTCAGGAGAATTTCTGTTTTTCTTTCTCTTCTGCGTTTGGGAGAATACATAGGAAACAGAATTAAATCCCCGTTCTCAAAAGTAACGAACCAGTTGTTTGGGAATACAGCATCAGGCAGATCTTCTTCTCCAAAACTAAGCGTAATTACCTGAATACCTTTGTTTTCCAGCTCACGGACCATTTTTTCAAATTCAAGATTAGCCCTAAGTGTAATATCATCTGAATTTTCATTTGATTTCTTCTGGAAAAAGTTAGTGTCTGTAGTTTCAGTATTGAAACCGAATCTTTCCGGCTTTACCATAACTACTGTATTTGCAGTTTGCCTATGCATCGAATTGTCTTTGTTTAAGCTCAACCGGTGTGGATGCCTTTGATCTGATTCTGATATTGATCATTTCGACGAATACTGAAAAAGCCATAGCAAAATAAATGTATCCTTTTGGTATATGTTGATCAAATCCTTCCGTGATAAGTGAAACTCCTATAAGAAGCAGAAAACTTAGTGCTAATATTTTTACAGTTGGATGGCGATGCACGAAATCACTTACTGATTTCGCTGTAAACATCATAAAGCCTACAGCTATTACAATAGCTGCTACCATAATCCAGAATATATTTGTCATTCCAACCGCGGTAATAACAGAATCAAGTGAGAACACAATGTCAAGCAATATGATCTGAATAATTACAGATGAAAAACTTGTAATTTTAATTTTCTTTATTTTTTTCTCTTCCGGACCTTCAAGTTTGTCATGGATTTCAAAAGTACTCTTGGCGAGAAGAAAAAGTCCTCCTGAAATTAGAATAATGTCCCTTCCAGATATTTCATTTCCTAGAACTGAAAAAATTGGCTCAGTTAATTTCATAATTAAAGTTACGGAAAAAAGAAGTGCTATTCTCATCAGCATAGCCAGTGACAGACCAATGAGTCGGGCTTTTTGTTGCTGATGAAGCGGAAGCTTGCCTGCTAAGATTGATATGAAAATTATATTATCTATGCCAAGTACTATTTCAAGAACAGTAAGTGTAATTAAAGCAGCTACAATTTCCATATATTAGTAATTAGTTCAGAATTATTTACTTTGCCAGAATCATTTTGCGTGACTCTGAATATTCAGATGTGATTAGTCTGTAAAAATAAACTCCTCCTGCAAGATCATCTCCGTTAAACTCCGTTTCATAAATCCCCGGTGAGAGTTCCTTTTCAAAGAGAGTTTTAATTTCCTGTCCATGAATGTTGTAAATTTTAATCAAAGCGTAAGCTGTTTTGTTTATTTCTAATCTGATTTTAGTTAAAGCATTGAACGGGTTAGGGTAATTCTGATGTAATTTAGTGTGAATTGGAATCTGAGAAGCGATCTGAGAAATACCTATAGAGTTATAGTCTATTATTGCACTCCAGGTTTGAAAAAGTCCCGTATAATTTCCCATCCATACTGGATAGAGCCTGCCGTTTCCTGAAGTAAGTCCTAAATTATCTCCCATGTTACCTGCACCTCCCGCTCCAGCTACCGGCGTTGGCTTAAATCGTTGAGAAGTGATTCTGAAATCAGTCCATGAATTTCCTCCGTCGGTTGACCGTGAAAGGTAAACATCAACGGAGTCAGCCTGATTTCTGCTGTCAAAGTAAATTATATTTACGCCTCCTCCTTCATCTACCCTTATAGCTGGAAAGAACTGATTTCTTCCGTTATTCAGAGGATCCTGATTAACACGGATTCCAGATGACCAACTGTTACCTCCGTCAGTTGATCGGTGAAAAACTATATCTGGATCAGATCCGGCAGGTGGAAGATTTTTATTTGTTGTTGCAATGTAAATCCATCCATTTCTTGCTCCACCTGTTTTATCAATATCAATTACAGGGAAACTGTTTGCCCTTATTGTCCAGGGTGATAGTTGTGTTGTTCTTATCCCGTTACAGTCAATTGCACATTCGTTAACGATCCAGTTATTTCCACCGTTTGTGGATTTTGCAAATCCTATGCAATCTTCAGTAAACGGAGAGTTAGGCTGAGCAGAAGCCCAGACTGTATAGACAGTACCATCAGGACCTACAGATAACGCTGGTCCGAATGAACGATTGCTTCCGAATGAGTTGTTTATCTGTGTTACTGAAGACCAGCTGATACCTGAGTTTGTTGTATATGAAACAACTATCGGAAAGGGCGCTGCAAATCTTGTCCATACCAGATAAGTTCTTCCGTAAAATGAGCTGAGAGGAGCATCATCTGTTCCGGGGAAACCCTTGTCCTGATCACCTGTTAGTATTGGATAATTGTTTGACCAGTTGAGGCCCTGATTGGTTGAGTAATTTGAAAACATTCCCTGGACTACACCTCCCTGGTGAGTCAATATGAAAATTCCGTTTTTATCTATCACAGGTCCCGGATCACCACCGTGTCCTCCGTTTACAGGGGCTCCGTTGCATGTATCTGTTCCACGCCAGGAATTTCCTCCGTCTGTTGAAACATATATTCCTTCACTTCTGAAGTTAAGGAATATTGTATAAGCACTTGCGAAAAGAATCTGCTGGTTAAGAGGATGTCTGACTATAAATGGCTCTATCTGGGCTGATGATGAAGGGTGAATTCTGAAATTAGGATATTGGGAAATTACAGTTTGGGTTATAGAAATAAAAAATATTACATATTTTATATTCACACAGCAAATTTGCTAAAGTTAATTGATTTATAACAGGCAAAATAAAAAAGGGGACGGATAATTATTTATATCCGTCCCTTGCGTTCGGTAAATATTTACCTGAAAATATATCCCAGACTTACTCCTCCGAAAAAATTTCGTTTCGGGCCTGATTCGTAAAATTCCTTTCTGTCGGAATTTATATTTATAAATGCAACATACTTTTTATCGGTGATATTATTAAGACCTCCGTAGATAAGAAATTTGAATTTATTTAATGTTATATCTAAACCTAACTGAGCATTAATTAATGTATAAGCCTCAGTTTTCAGTGAATCTGTATTGCTGTCATCAACAAACATATCGCCCACATACTGTGCGTTTGATTTAAGATATACCGTATAGTATTTTCCGAAGGTATGCTGATACTTAACTTCAGCGGTAAAGAAGTTCTTAGGATTTGAAGGTTCATAGTTTCCGCTGAAATCTTTCTCGGTAAGAGTACCTGCAGAATCAATATCTCCGGCAAGGTAACTATCATATTTGAAATTCTGAAATGCATATGAACCGTTTAAAGTTAATCCTTTTATCACCTCACTGCTGAATCCTAATTCAATTCCCGTTCGGTTTGAAACCGCAGCATTTCTGAAATAAACATCTCCGTCAACTACAAACGGTACGATTACATCTTCTATTTTCGTTCTGTAAAATGAGAGTTCAAAGAAAGTGTTTCTGAAATATTTTCTCTTTATTCCCTGCACTTCACCCTTGATTCCGGCTTCTATTGAGGTTGATTTCTGAGGCTTGAGATCCGGATTTAATGTATGTAGCCCGTTATCAGATGTATATGAATGATTATCCATTTCATTTCCCGCTGGGGAATCAAATCCAAGTCCGAATGATGTGTAAAATGCTATGTGAGGAGTGAGTTTGAGGTTCAGGGCTGCCTTTGGTGTGAACTTTGCAAATACTATGCTTGTGTCCCTGAAGCCAGCTAATTCATCTTCAGAACGGAATGTTACACGATCATATCTTCCGCTTACGAGAAGGGAAAGTCTGGATGGTATAATTTCAATCTGATTCAGCCCATAGAAACCTACATTTGAAATAACTTCGTTACTTAATGCCTGGAGATCATCTCCTTTTTTTCCTGAAAGGTTGTTGTATTCCCTTATGGGTCCGTCCTGATAGAATAAGTCTGTTCCAACAGTGAATTCATTAGTTCTTCGTTCTCTTTTCTTACCGAAGTGAAGCTTATTGATGTATCTGAAGGTACCTCCGAGTCCATATCTTGTAAAAAGTCTGTAGGTTCTTGCTGTTCTGTCAAATATTTTTATGGTCCCGTAACCTGTTGCTTCAAACGTATGTTTCATGTTTCCTTTTTCAAGACTTGAAAGGAAAGTTACTCCAACTCTTCCTTTTCTTGAGATTCTCTTGGCATCCCTGTCAAAATCCCTTTTATTTGCCAGTGTATCGTTTTCTTCATACTTTGCTTTTGTGAGAGAACCTGGTAATTTTATAAGTCCGGTAACGAAATATCCGTTAACTGTGAGCTTGGAGTTTTTAGCAAAATCCGTTTCAAAAATTGAGTTAAGTCTATGCTGATATTCCTGTGAATGCTGACGGTAACCCCAGTAGTTCTGATAACTGTAGTTAGTCATAAATACACTGTTTGGTGTTCTGATCCCTACTTTAATACCATTTTTCCTGAGGTTATATGAGCCGAATTCATTATTTGTCATTATAAATGAAACAGGAAAGTATTTATCTGTAAGGAAATTAATTACACCTCCGGGTGCATTTGTATAAAGCGAGGAGGAATATCCTCTTACTATTTCAATTCTGCCTAATGCATCGAAGTCTATTGCTTCTATTCTTGTCTGACCATCTGGTTCTGACTCAGGGATTCCGTCAAGCAAAATCCTTACACCCCTGATACCTGTATTTGAACGGCTTCCGTATCCCCTTATTGTAATTCTCGTATCATGATTTCCGTATCTTGGCTGGAGGAATAATCCTGGTACTGTTGTTAATACATCCTGAACACCGATTTTTCTGTCTATTGTCCAGTTGCTCTGAGTTATACGGGTTACCGGATAGGGTATGTCAATTATTTTTTGTTCTAAACGTGTACCGGTTACTACTATTTCATCAGTCTGATATTTTACAGTATCTTTCGGTTCATCCTGTGAGTAGCTGTTACTAAAAAATATTATGATAAGAAAAAGAAAAACTGTAAAGTTTTTCATTGTTTTCTCCAGTTTAGTTTATAAATTAAAGTTTGAGGTATTAGGGATTCTACCCTTTAAAAAGGGTAGAGATATGAGGAGGTCCTCTTGCTATGACGTTTAAAATGACGTCATGGACACCTGTTATGCAGTTACAGGAGGAAGTAAATGCAAACAGGTTTAAATCTTCTTTTTCATCAGTATAGTTTAAATCCGCTATGCGGTTTAAATCATTTTTCTTAAGTTTGATAATATCAATATAAGAGCCAATGAAATGAGCTTTATTAAGCTGAAGAATTTCATTGAAGTCCGGACCCAAAAAAAGTGATACATTAAATCCCCATAGGAAATATATAGCAAACTTGTGCAATGCAGGTTTACCTATTGGAGAAATTTCAAATTTATTGACAACTCTTAATATTCTAAAAGCTAATTTCAACTATACCTGATTAAGAATATTTTCTCTCTCGTCAAACATTCTTATAAGTTCATCAAGTAAGGAATTGAGTTTGTTAACTGACTGAGATAGGTCAATCCCTGAGGATGAATTATTTTCAAGTTGTGCAAATTCTGATGAGATATTTTCAACATTTTCCAGAAGTCCGGAATCAAATGCATAGAGTTGTTCAAGTTTGTCTTCCTTGACTTTTACAACATCAAATGCTCCGGAGTAACCCCTTGCAGCTGATTTGAACTTAGCAACACATTGCTGAAGCTTTTTATCAAGTTTATCTAAACCATCTGTTTCAAAGAGCTTCCCTTTTGATGAAAGGTTTAGCAAAACATTTTTGATTTTAGAACTGTTGGCATCAAGTTTCGTTGCAAGGGTATTACGAAGTATAGTGTCAAGTTCACGTGAATTGTCACGGTTGACATATCCGTCATAGCCGGGGATAATACGAGCAATTCTCTCCAGAAAGTTTTCCTTTGACTTTACAGATTCAAGTTTTGAATGAAGGTCTGTCATACTTTTTTAGTTAATGTTTATTGATTGATGCAATTATATAATTTTTTCACCTATAAAGCAAATCAAATAATTTTATTGAAATAGCTTTCAGGAATAATTATCTTTGAGTATGCGAACACTATTTGTGATATTATTTATCAATTTTCCAATTTTCAGTCAGGGAAGTCAGATACTGAGCTTTAATGAGTTGTATGAAGCCTTACTTGGTGGTTCAAACGTGAATGCTGTTATAAAATATAAAGACTGTCGCCTTGTTTCTGATAACGTCGAATATGAATCACCTGATGCTACCGGCGGAATGGAGATAACACCTTTTGAATATTTTGCCAGAGGAATTGTAGGCAACGATAAAGCTTTCATATCATCCTCAAAAACTGTCCTCATTTATCTGAAAAAATACGGACATGTTTATAATTATGTTAAGCTAAAGCTCATTGAAGACGGAAACGTGGAGATTACTGCCAGATATCTCACTACCGATAAATATGAAGTTAAAATGGATGAGACTTTCTATTGTAAGATTAACGACGGTACAAATGCAGGTGGTGTCTATCTTTTCAGAAAATAGTTTTGAAGCTCTCTGTCATAATAGTTAATTATAACGTTGCTTCAGAGGTTGATAACTGTATTTCCTCTGTTTATAAAATACTCGGTAGTTACGAACCGGAGATAATTGTAGTTGACAATAATTCAACTATCAGGGATATAGAGAGACTACAGGGGAAATATTCTTTTGTGAAGTTTGAGTTTCTTACTGAAAACCATGGATTCGGAAAAGCAAACAATCAAGGTGTGAACATTGCTGAGGGAGATTACGTTCTTTTTCTAAATCCGGATACGCTTCTAATAGAGGATTTTATAACTCCTATGGTGGAATTTATATCTAATAACAATAAAGCGGGAGCATGTGGTCCGCAGCTTATTTATCCTGACGGAGACTATCAGAATTCCACCGGTCCGAGAACAGGAATATTTTATGAAACTTCTGAGGCATTGATGTTTATTTCTGTTTTGAGAAAACTTTACTGGAACTTTTACCTGAAAAACAGAGGTGATATTATTCCTGTTGGATGGCTAAGTGCTGCATGCATGTTAGTAAAAAAAGAGATTTTCAGGGCAACAGGCGGATTTGATGAAAGATATTTCCTTAATTATGAAGATATAGACTTATGCAGAAGGTTTGAAAATTCGGGATATAAAAATTATTACTTCCCGAAACTTCGTTGTGTTCATACTGATCACGCTTCACTTAAAAAAGATTATGAATTGATGGTATATTCACGCTATGAAAGCAGAAAGATATTTGCTGAAAAACATTACGTTCTGCCCGTGAGGATATATGTGAACTTGATTCATGTACTTGGATTGATTTTACGGTTATTTACAGTATATTTTTTCTATTCCGGTGATGAACTGAAAGGGAGATCGAGAGGATATATAAAATCTCTGAAATTATATCTTACATTCATATGAAGAAAATAATCTTTCTTTTACTTCTTACACATTCTCTGCACAGTCAGATGACTTTTGTACGTTCACTTGACGGCTGGAACATATGGTCTTTAGCATATAATTTCAACAATGGTTCGGTATATGCTGGTTCTACAGGAAGTACCGCCAGGATATTCAGAACCACTAACAATGCCGTGAGCTGGGACACTGTTGCATCGGGAAATGGTCAGACGATTTTTTCCATGGCTTTTGATTCTCTGGGTAATATGTATGTTGCAAACAATAACAATGGCTTGCTTAAATCAACAAACGGAGGGTTGAATTTCCTAACAATTACGACAAGTGTTTTTGAAGGTTCTGCAGTTCTGTCTGTTGCGTGTTCACGCAAAGGATATGTTTATGTTGGAACAAATAATGCAGGGGTTTTCAGGAGCACTGATACAGCTAATACATTCACTAATGTTCTGCCTTCACTGCAGGTAATAGTAATAAAAACAGATAAGTTTAATCCCTCCATATTGTATGTGGGTACTGCTTCAGCAACGCCGGGACCGAATGGCTTCTACCGTTCGACCGACTGGGGTGCAACATTTTCAGCTAATCTCAATCCTAATAAGAGTGTTTATGACATAAATCAACGTAATGCTCCTATGGAAATTTTTAGCGTTGCAACTACATCACCAGGTTACGTTGACCGTTCGACAGATGGCGGATTAAACTGGATTAACATATCTAGTGGTTATGTTTTTCGGGGACTTACTTCAAATTTTCAGGGAGTGCTTGTAGCAGCGGGCAACGGAGGAGTTTTTTACTCTACAAATAACGGAGCCACATTTTCCTCAACAAATATTACCTCAAGTTCAACACCTGTGATTTATTTCATAGGTACTGATAATTGGCAGTATATTTTTGCAGGTGTATCAACCTCAGCAGGGGGGCAAAACGGTGTCTGGGTATGGAAAGATCCCATTGTGGCAGTCAGGAATGATTCTTATTTCTTACCTTTTGAATTTTTAAACGCATATCCGAATCCATTCAATCCGAAAGTCAGAATAAGATTTGCTTTACATTCAGAATCTTATGTTAAGTTCATATTAACGAATGCGAACGGTGAAACGGTTATGTTTAAAATTGAAAGATTCCAAACGGGAATTAACGAGACGGAATTTGATTTAAGAGATTTTCCATCTGGTATATATTTCTGTAAACTTGAATCCCAAAATTATTCTAAAACTATTAAGCTGGCTTATCTTAAATGATTATTTCTTTTGTAATATTTTTATGTTTCATAAATTCCATTTTTGCCCAGGGATGGGTTTCGCAGGTATCTGGTACTAATTCAACTCTGATAACTGTGAGTATGATTGATCAGAATACCGGATATGTTTTAGGGAACACAGTTTATAAAACCACTAACGGAGGTCTTAACTGGGTTCCGCTTCTTTTTGGTAACGGCGAGATTTTCGTCGCTATGGATTTCGTTAATGCAAATACAGGTTTTGTAACGGCATTTGATACAAACGGTGTTGTTTACAAGACCACAAACGGAGGACTTAACTGGACTTCAGCTCCGGTTTTACTGGGAACTTCAACCAGGATGTTTTTCCTGAATTCAAACCAGGGGTATATTGTTGGGCTTGGAGGAACGATATTTGCAACTTTTACCGGAGGCAATCTCTGGATACCTCAACTTTCTAATACAACTAATACACTGCTCGGAGTTTATTTTATTAATTCATTTACAGGCTGGACCTGTGGTTTCAACGGTACAGTTCTTAAAACAACCAATGCCGGCTTGAGCTGGACAGATTTGCAAAGCGGGCTGACGACGACCTTAAGAGATATTTATTTTATTAATTCTAACACGGGTTTTATGTGCGGACTTAACAGCAGGATTTATAAAACTACTAACGGAGGAAGTAACTGGTCTGAGCTGTATTTTAATTCCTCATGCGGGCTGAATGCAGTTTACTTTCTAAACGATCAGACCGGATGGATAGCCGGTTGTCTTGGTATAATTGATGCTACAACAAATGGTGGAGTGAGCTGGTTTAGGCAGACAATTGGTATTACAACCAATCTTAACGGATTAAGTTTTGTAAATTCTATGACAGGCTGGGCTGTGGGATTTACAGGAAGAATTCTTAAAACGACGAATGGAGGTATTACATTTACAGAACAGAATCAGAATTTTATTCCTTCTGAATACGCTTTGCATCAGAATTATCCCAATCCTTTTAACTCTGAGACATGGATTGAATTTTTGTTACCGGTTTCTGGTTTCGTCTCGCTTGATGTATTTGACGTATCAGGCAGGTTAGTTGCAAAACTAATTAATGGTTTTAAAGAAGCAGGAAATCACAAAGTAAAGTTTGATGGAGGGAATCTCAGTTCAGGGTTGTATTTTTACAAATTGAATTGTAACGGCTTTACCGCTGTTAGGAAAATGATATTTCTTAAATAGGAACCTTATCTTTTTATAAATGGATTAAATTGTTACATTAGATTTGTCAAACTAAATCATAACTAAAATGAAAACATTAATATTAACAACGTTATTTTTATTTTCAGGTATTCTACATAATGGTGAATTATATTCACAAACAAAGTGTGAAAAATGTAAGTGTGAAACCTGCACGGAAACCTGCTGTAAAGACGGAAAATGTTCCGGCGAAGCAGCCTGTTGTAAAGAAAAAAAGTGCTGCGGAGATGATGCTACAATTATCGGACAAACTTCTGAAAAATGTATAGTAGGTGGGGAAGTTCTTACTGAGGGACAGACAGTAGAATTTGTATATCTTGGACAAACATATAAATTCTGCTGTGAGGGCTGTCTTGCTAAGTTTAAGAA
>JAOADS010000035.1 GCA_026417195.1 Ignavibacteria bacterium
CCAGAAATTCCATGCCTCTACACCATGGGATAAACATACAGGTGAATCCATTAAAAAATCCGGTACCCCAACATATACAAAAATATTTGGTGATGCTATGGTTGAAATCTGTAAACAGAACGATAAAGTAGTCGGGATCACTGCAGCTATGCCTGATGGAACAGGTCTTGATATTCTTCAGAAAGAGATGCCGGAAAGATATTTCGATGTTGGAATTGCAGAACAACATGCAGTAACATTTGCTGCGGGGCTTGCAACAGAAGGTTTTACTCCGGTCTGTGCAATATATTCAACTTTTCTTCAGAGAGCATTTGATCAGATAATTCATGACTGTGCAATACAGAAACTTCCTGTTGTATTTGTAATGGACAGAGCCGGTCTTGTCGGAGCTGACGGACCTACTCATCACGGGGCCTTGGATCTTAGTTATTTTCGTTGTATTCAGGGAACGGTTATTATGTCACCAAAAGATGAACAGGAATTGCGTGATATGCTTTATACTGCCACTCTTTATAAAAAAGGTCCGATTGCAATCCGTTATCCGAGGGGCAATGCTCTTGGAGTTGAACTTAAACCTTTTTCAGAAGTCCCTGTAGGCAAAGGTGAAATTTTAAGAAGCGGGAAAGATATTGCCTTCGTAGCTATTGGTAACATGGTTCAGATGGCAATGGGTGCAGCTGAAATACTCTCAGCCGAAGGTATTGAAGCTGAAGTTATAAATGCACGGTTTGTCAAACCACTTGACGGGGAACTCTTGCATGATGTTTTCTCAAGACACAGAAAAATAATTACCCTTGAAGACAACGTTATAACCGGAGGTTTCGGATCTGCTGTGCTTGAATTTATAAATCAGCAGAGGATAAAGAACTGTGAAATAATAGTGCATGGATTGCCTGACAGATTCATAGAACACGGGACCCCGGAAGAACTATACAGAGATTTAAAGATGGATCCCAAGGGCATAGCTGAAATTGCTTCCGAATTTCTTGAAGAGAAAGAAAAGATTCATCCATGAAGTCTGTCTTAATTATTTTATTGTTTTCATTATTTTACGTTTCCTGTTCAGATACACCGGTATCTGTAAATAATGATAATATAATTTTCAGTAAGGCTGGACTCCTTGACAGTGCAGTTGTTTACGGATGCTATGCATATACTGTGAGACACTTCGTACCGGATTCCTTTGATCTTCAGTCATACAGTCACATAAAAATTCAGTTTAACGGATTTTGCAATTCTGATGGCTCGTCTGTAACTGTTTATTATAATACAGGCGAAACACAGAACGTAAACATATACGCAGCCAACAATCAGGATGGAATAAATAAACTCCACTCGTTTTCATTTCCAAGCCCTAAATCATTAACCTGGTTTGAAATCAGGTTATACATAAATCCGCCGGTCTGCGGCAAAGGAGAGTTCAAATACGTCAGTGTAAGGGATCTTAAAATAACTGGATTGAAATAAATGAATAGTGACACATACATTCCTATTGAGACTATAACTCAGACTAAACTCCAGAAATCTGAATTTCCTGTTTATATTGAAACATACGGTTGCCAGATGAACTTCGCAGACAGCGAACTGGTGAGCGGCATTATGAACAAAAACGGTTATTCAAATGTTTATTCTCCCGATGGTGCTTCTGTAATTTTGCTTAATACCTGTTCAATCAGGGAAAATGCTGAAAGCAAGATTTACAAACGCCTCGGTGAACTTAGAAAATATAAAAAGAAAAATCCTTCGCTCATAGTGGGTATCCTGGGTTGTATGGCAGAGAGATTGAAAAGAGATATTTTCCTGAAATCTGATGTAGTTGATCTGGTACTGGGACCTGATGAATACAGAAAACTTCCATCTATGATCGAAAACCTTGTTAATACCGGTGAAAAAGGAGTTGCCGTCAGGCTCTCAAGAGTTGAAACATATGATGATATTACGCCGCTGAGAAAAGAAGGGATATCTGCCTGGCTCTCTATTATGAGAGGGTGTGACAAATTCTGTTCATTCTGTGTAGTCCCTTACACAAGGGGCAGGGAAAGAAGCAGAAAACTTGAGAGTATATTAAAGGAAGTAATCCGGCTCTGGAATGAAGGTTTTAAGGAAGTTACGCTTTTGGGACAGAATGTAAACTCGTACAGAAGTGAAGGGAAAGACTTCTCCGATCTTCTTAAGTCATGCGCAGAGGCTGTACCGGACATTAGAATAAGATTCACAACATCTCATCCTCAGGACCTTTCACTTAAACTGATAGAAACGATTGCACGATATGACAACCTTTGTAAATATATTCATCTTCCGGTTCAGTCTGGTTCAGATAGAATATTAAAACTAATGCAGAGAAATTACACTACAGAACATTATCTGAAAATCATAGACAATATTCGAAAAGCAATACCGGATGCTTCACTTTCAACAGACATTATAGCAGGATTTTGCACTGAGACAGAAGAAGATCACCTGATGACACTTGAGCTAATGAAGCAGGTGAGATACGACGGAGCATATATGTTCAAATATTCGCCACGTGAAAACACAAAGGCTTGGAAAATGAAAGACGATGTTCCCGAAGAAGTTAAGACTAAAAGACTTATGGAAATCATTGAACTGCAAAATAAAATTTCTGAAGAAAAAAACCGCGAAGAGATCGGCAAAATACATGAAATCCTGATAGAAGGACCCAGCAGAAAATCTCCCGGCAAACTTAAAGGAAGAACAGATGGAAATAAAACCGTTATTGTTTCATGTGATTCATTCATAACAGGGCAGTTAGTAAAGGTAAAAATAACGTCATCTAATTCAGCTACATTATTCGGTGAACCAGTCAGTAGTAAATAATCATAAAAAAAGTGAACTGCTCGGAAACTCTGTTCCGATTTCAGAATTAAGGAGTATTATAAAACAAGTCGCACCGACCGATGTTACTGTATTAATAACAGGTGAAAGCGGAACCGGAAAAGAAGTTGCCGCAAAGGAAATTCACAGGCTCAGTAAACGTTATAACAAACCGTTTGTAACTGTAAACTGCGGTGCCATACCGGAAGGAATAATAGAAAGTGAATTGTTTGGCCATCTGAAAGGTTCCTTTACAAATGCATATGATACAAGAAAAGGGTATTTTGAGATGGCAGATAAAGGAACCATATTTCTCGACGAAATAGGTGAATTGCCTCTGCAGACACAGGTTAAATTTCTGCGGGTGATTGAAAGCGGAGAATACATGAAAGTAGGAGGAAGCCGAACAGAACACACTGATGTAAGGATAATAGCGGCAACAAATAAAAACCTCGAAAACCTCATAAGATCAGGTACTTTCAGGGAAGATCTTTACTACAGGCTGCGTTCAGTTAACATTTACATACCGCCCCTCAGGGAAAGGAAAGAAGACATAGAAATCCTTTTCAGACATTTCGTTGATGAATTCTGTTCACGTAACGGGATTAATTTCAGTGGTATAACTGATGATGCAATGAATTTCATAATTAATTACAGCTGGCCCGGTAATGTAAGGCAGCTAAAAAATTTTACCGAAAGCATCATAACTCTTAACACTGGAAGAATTATTACTGTTGAAGAAGTTAAAAAACATCTGAACCTGAATACAGAATCCGTTCTGCCTGCGCTTGTTTCGGATTACAATCCTAAAAACGAACTGCATCTGATCTTCGGAGCTCTTTTCGAACTCAAAAAGGACATTCTTGATATCAGACATAAACTTGACGAGCTTGAATTCAGAGATAGCCTTCATGGAGGGCTTTTCATCAGTGACGATGATATTGAAAATTCAGACTTCGAAAAAATTGAGAAAGAGGTTTTGAAATATTACTATGATAAATATAACGGCAACATAAGTAAAATATCAGATAAGCTGAAAATAAGCAGCCGAACACTTTACAGGAAATTTAAACAATATGGTCTGAAGAACGGAAGAGCATGAGGTTACTGTTCATCGTTATACTTTTATTTTTTTACGGATGCAACTATTCATTCAGGGGAGCCTCTCCGCCTGAAGGCATAAAAACAATATATATACCTTTAGTTAAAGATGAAAGCAACTTCGGAGAGCCCACTCTTCCTGAATATGTAACTGTAACCCTTAAAAACAAATTCATAAATGACAACACTCTTGAATATGCGGAAAAGACAAGAGCTGACGGAATGATAGAATGTACTGTAAAAAATATCAGGGATGAAGCACAGGTTGTACAGGGAAATGAACAGGTTTCCCGGAGAAAAATAACCATAAATGTAACTGTGAACTTTATAAACCTCAAAACGGAGAAAGTCATCTGGAATAAAGAGTTTTCAAACTGGGGTGAATATGACAGTTCTGGCGGCGGCTTTTCAAAACGGGATGAAGGTTTACAAACAGCAGTGGATAAAATATGCGAAGATATTTTAATAGAAACAATTTCTAACTGGTAAAAAATTTGGAAAAAGTAATACTTTTTACTTACATAGGTTCATTGATAGTTCTTTTCACATTCGGATCTCATGGCTTCATTATGATTTATTATTATCTGAAAAACAGACATAAAAGAGATGAGATTTCCGAAAATCTTGATTTTTATCCTGTAGTTACAATTCAGCTTCCCGTTTATAATGAAATGTATGTTGTCGAAAGATTGATAAAAACCGTCTGTGAAATTGACTATCCGATTGACAAACTTGAAATACAGGTCCTTGATGATTCTACGGATGAGACTGTGGAAATAGTTGCTAACCTTGTAAAGGAATATAGTCTCAGAGGTTTCGACATAAAACACATTCACAGAAAGGAAAGAACCGGATTTAAGGCCGGCGCTCTGAAGGAAGGGCTTAAAACTGCCCGAGGAGAATTTATAGCTATATTTGATGCAGACTTTATCCCCAGAAGAAATTTCCTCAAAGTTGTCTTACCTTTCTTTAAAAATCCCAAGCTTGGTATGGTTCAGACCAGATGGGAACATTTAAACAGAACCTATTCACTTGTAACCCAGATTCAGGCTCTTGCTCTTGACGGCCACTTTGTAATTGAGCAGCAGGTAAGAAATAAAGCCGGATACTTCATTAACTTCAACGGGACAAGCGGAATATGGCGTAAAGAGTGTATCCTGGATGCTGGCAACTGGGAAGCTGATACACTGACCGAGGATCTTGACCTTTCATACCGTGCACAGCTTAAGGGGTGGGAGTTTAAATATCTTACCGACTTTACAACTCCGTCGGAAATACCCTCAGAAATAAATTCACTCAAGTCCCAGCAGTTCAGGTGGACAAAAGGAGCAATCGAAACAGCAAAAAAAATGCTGTTTAGGGTGTGGCGTTCAGATGTTCCTCTTAAAACAAAGATAATGTCAACATTTCACCTCACAAACAATATTGTATTCCCGTTCATATTGCTTGCCTGTCTTCTGAACATGCCTGTAGTTCTCATAAAGAATTCCGGACAGTACGACACATATTTCTACTTCATGTCAGTGTTTGTTCTTGCATTCATTGCATCTTTTTTATTTTACCTCTATTCACAGAAAGATGTTTACGAAGACTGGAGATCCCGCATTTTACTGTTTCCTCTGTTTATGGCTGGCAGCATGGGTTTTGCAATAAACAATACAAAGGCTGTAATTGAGGCACTTTTCAATAAAAAATCAGAATTCGTAAGGACTCCGAAATATGGTATAGAAGGAGATCAGGGTAAATGGCAGGACAAAAAATATGCTCTGCGTAAAAAAGCAATCAAGCCTTCCGTTTTACTTGAGCTCGGGGTTGCAATTTACAGTTTCGCCTGTGTTGTGGTTTCTATTGCAACATTGCAGATATCAGCTATACCCTTTCAGCTCATGTTTACATTCGGTTTCGGATTGGTAGCTGTTTTATCAATTAAACATGTTATAGAATCAAATAGAAAAATCAAAGAAAAAATTGAACACACATAAGGAAAATATAATAGACCCTGATACTATAAAATATCTCATACAGAAATTTGAAGAGAAAATCCGTAACAATCCTCTTACACCAGAATTCGTCAAACTTGCAAATTATTACATCATAAACGGAAACACCTCAGAAGCAATAGATTTACTGAAGGCTGGCCTAAACTTTTATCCTAATTACACAACAGCAAAACTGGTTTTAGGAAAGGCATATCTTGCAAACAGATATTTTGTTGATGCTAAAAAAATTTTTGATGAAATAATTCTTGAATATCCCGGGTTGAACATAGCATTAAAATATTCTGACATATGCAATGAAATGCTTAAAAACGAAGTCTCGAGAAAATATGAGGATGATTTAATCCCAAAGCTTGAATTTAAAGCGCCTGAATTCAGTCACTATGATTACAGTTACAATCTTTTCCCCTCATATGAACTGGAAGACTTTGAAAAAGGAATTTCTGCAGATACTCTTGAAGACTCTAATGAATTCAAGGAATTCACAAAAATATTCAAGACACCAGACTTCTTCCGACAATCACTTTCTGTCAAAAACATTGAAAAAAGGAGGCTGAAAAATAAATTTGAGTTCAGAATCATAACCGAAACCCTTGCTGATATCTTCGCAAGGCAGGGCCATTACTTTGATGCGATCGAGGCTTATTCCTATCTTCTGAAAATAAAACCGGAACGGAAAGAAATCATTGAAAGTAAAATCAACGAAGTGGAAGTTAAAATCAACCGTTTAATTAACGACTTCTGAGAATCTCTCCTCTTTTATTCGTTCAGGGCTTCTGCACCACCTACTATTTCAAGTATTTCAGTGGTAATCTTAGCCTGACGAGCCCTGTTATAGCTTAAGTTAAGAGAAACAAGCAAATCATTAGCATTTGTTGTGGCAGCATCCATAGCTGTCATCCGTGCAGCCTGCTCTGAAGCATAGGATTCAAGAAGTGCCTGCCAGATCTGGGTTTTAAGGTGTCTTGGCAGAAGACTTTCAACTATCTCTCTGGCTGAAGGTTCGAAAATATAATCAGAAACCTTATTTGAACTTCCGTCGGGATTTACAAACGGAGGTATGGGAAGAAACTGTTCTTCAACTATTCTGGACTGGACAACAGATTTAAATTCATTGTAAACAATAACAACCTTGTCAAACAACTTTCCGGTATATCCCTGTATTATTTCATTAACTATTTTATCAGCATCTGAAAAACTCAGACGGTCAAATATATTAACGGATCTTGCGTAGAGATCGTAATCCTTTTTGTAAAAATAGTCATAGGCTTTCTTACCTACGGGAAACAGAAGCAAATCACGGCTTTTCAGAAAGTCATAATATCTCTCATTTATAATGTTTACTGCAGACTTGATCAAATTCGTATTGAAAGCTCCGCACAAGCCCCGATCTGCTGAAATAACTACCATGAGAACCTTCTTCGTTTCTCTAACCTCAAGCAACTGATTATCGAATCCTTCAAGCGTCGGCACGAGATTTCTTAAAATCTCGTCAATCTTTCTTGCATAAGGTCTTGCAGATGTAACGTTCTGCTGAGCTTTACGGAACTTAACCGAAGCTATCATTTTCATGGCACGCGTGATCTTTTCGGTATTCCTGATACTGTTTATACGGGTCCTTATTTCCTTTAAAGTCGCCATCTGCTATTTAACTGACACCTTGAAGTTGTTTGTAAATTCATCAAGTATTTGTCTAAGCTTTGCGGTAACCTCATCTGATAAGTCGCCAGTTGAAGCAATGTTTTCAAGTATGTCCCTATGTTTAATATCCATAAGCTCCAGAAATTCCTTTTCATACCTTTTAACTTCGTTCAAAGGTATCTCATCAAGATATCCGTTCGTACCCGCAAATATAACTACAACCTGTTTTTCCACCGGATAAGGATTGTACTGACCCTGTTTGAGAAGTTCAACAAGTCTTGAACCTCTTGTCAGTTGCTGAAGTGTAACCTTATCAAGATCCGAGCCGAACTTAGTAAATGCCTCAAGTGCCCTGTACTGAGCAAGGTCAAGCCTTAATGAACCGGCAACCTTTTTCATCGCCTTAATCTGAGCCGAACTACCTACCCGGGATACTGATATACCTACATTAATTGCAGGTCTTACACCAGAGTTAAAAAGGTTCGGCTCAAGATAAATCTGTCCGTCAGTGATTGATATAACATTTGTCGGAATATATGCAGAAACGTCACCTGCCTGAGTTTCTATTATAGGAAGTGCAGTGAGGCTTCCTCCTCCAAGTTCATCGCTTAATTTTGAAGCTCTTTCCAGAAGCCTTGAGTGAAGGTAGAACACATCACCCGGATATGCTTCCCTGCCCGGAGGCCTTCTTAGAAGAAGTGATACTTCTCTGTAAGCTGCTGCCTGTTTCGAAAGATCATCATAAATACATAAAGCATGTCTCCCTGAATCCCTGAAATACTCACCTAAAGTAGCACCTGAATAAGGAGCGAGAAACTGCATCGGTGCCGGATCAGATGCAGCTGCAGTGATAACAGTTGTATATTCCATAGAGCCGGTCTCTTCCAGCTTTGATACTACCTGTGCTACTGTTGACTGCTTCTGTCCTATTGCAACATATATGCAGTAAACGCCTTTACCTTTCTGATTTATTATTGTATCAACAGCTACGGCTGTTTTCCCTGTCTGCCTGTCACCGATTATAAGTTCCCTCTGTCCTCTTCCTATGGGAATCATCGAATCAATAGCCTTGATACCTGTTTGCAGAGGCTCCTTAACCGGCTGACGGGCTATAACTCCAAGAGCTTTTCTTTCTATTGGCAGATACTCTGTTGTATGAATAGGTCCTTTTCCGTCAACCGGCTGTCCTAAGGGATTAATTACCCTGCCCACCATAGCTTCGCCAACCGGCATGGAAGCAACCCTTCCGGTTCTTTTAGCCTGGTCTCCTTCCTTTACAAGTGTATAATCTCCGAAAAGTATACAGCCCACGTTATCTTCCTCAAGGTTTAAAGCCATACCGAATACACCATGAGGAAACTCTATAAGTTCACTTGCCATGCACTTAGACAGCCCGTAAACTCTCGCAACTCCGTCACCAATCTGGACAACAGTTCCTACTTCATATATGTCAGCTTCTTTTTCAAAACCTGTTAATTGTTTCCGAAGTATCGCTGATACTTCATCTGGTCTTACTTCTGGCATAGATATATAATTTTAGTTTCTAGTTATTAAATGTTCCCTGAGTTAATTTCTGTTTAAGCAGCTCTAATTGTCTTTTGATGCTTGCGTCAATTATTCTGTCACCTATCTGTGCTATGAAACCTCCTATTATTTCAGGTTCCGTTTTATATTCAGCTGATATTTCCCTGTGGGAAAACTTTCTGAGGATATCTTCTATGGATTTCTTTTGACTGTCAGAAATTTCAACAGCAGTCTTAACTACAGCTTTTGCTATACCTTTCTTCTCGTTAACCAAATCAAGAAAGTCTTCGCTTATCTCCGGTAGAATATTAATCCTGTTTTTAAGACAAAGCATCCTGAGGAAATTTTCAGTAAGTTCCTGAACCTTTCCTCCAAATATCAGCTTTATGATTTCCGTTTTCCTTTCCGGAGTAATAACCGGGCTTATGAGAAATGTTCTGAAATCATTTGAAGATTTTATTAATGCAAGAATATCTGAAAAATCTTTTCTGACTTCTTCTGTCTGCTTCTTCTCAAGGGCTGACTCATATAAAGCCAGTGTGTATCTTCTCGCAGTTTTCCTGAAACTCATCAGTTCTGGGGCATTTTGTTGATAAAACTGTCAATAATATCTTTCTGCTTAGAAGGGTCAAGGTTTTTTTCTATTATCTTGCCTGCTGCCATAACTGCAAGTGATGCTATTTCATCCCGTAGACTGTTCATGGCAGAAACCTTTTCTCTTTCAATTTCAGCTTTTGCATTAGCTATCATTTTAGCTGCATCATCCTGTGTTTTTGCTAACATATCGTTTCTGTGTTTCTCTGCCATATCTTTTGCTTCAGCAAGCATCCTTCTTGCCTCCTCATCTGCTTTTGAGAGCATTTGTCTGTGCTCAGCCAGAAGCTTTTCAGCTTCCTGCTTCAGATATTCTGCCTTTTCCACAGAATCTTTAATTGACTGCTCCCTGTCATTGAGGGATTTCAGCAAAGGACCCCACGCAAATTTTTTAAGGATGAAAAGAAGAATCAGGAATATTATTACAGTCCATATCAGAAGCCCCGGCTCAACAGACAGAAGGGTGTCTTTCTTTTCACCTGAAGGCGAAAAAAACATCAGTAGCCCGTAAAGCTCAGCTGAATAAAAATAAGCCAAAGTCATTTCTCTTAAGAATTAATTTTTATTGTTACCTTTAAAGGTAAATTTTTTACTTCCCGGCAAGGATGAAACAAATAACCAGGGCAAACAGTGTAACACCTTCAACCAGAGCTGCTGCTATAATCATAGTTGTTCTCACATCACCTGTTGCCTCAGGCTGTCTGCCGATAGCTTCCATTGCTGAAGCGGCAAGTCTGCCTATACCAAGCCCGGCTCCGATTACTGCGAGCCCTGCTCCGATTCCTGCTGCAAGTGCTGCTAAGCTCATTTTTTAAATCTTCCTTTCTTTAATTATTTAAATTTAGTTACTGAAATTCAGTTTATAATTTCAATGTTCCTGATGAATTGCCATTCCTATGAAAAGTGCAGACAACATAGTGAAAATGTATGCCTGTAACAGAGATACAAGTATCTCAAGCAAATAAATAAAAAGCGAGAAGGCAATTGAAACCGGTATAACAAAATATCCTAACATGAAAATAAGTCCAATCAATGCATATATAACTATATGTCCAGCTGTCATGTTTGCAAAAAGACGGATACATAATGCAAAGGGTTTTGTTAGCAAACCGAGAAACTCTATTATGATCATAATCGGTAAAACAAAGACAGGTACACCATGAGGAATCAAACCCTTGAAATAACCTACAAAACCATTATTTTTAATGCCGTGAACCTGAGTCATAATAAATGTAATTATCGCAAGTCCGGCTGTAACACTTATACTGCTTGTTCCGGTTGACATTCCGGGAACAAGACCTAAAAGATTTACAAATAGTATAAAGAAAAACAAAGTAAAGAAAAACGGCAGGAACTTCACGCCTCCCGGTCCCATAGATGGTATGACAACTTCATCTCTTACGAACACCATCATCATTTCAACAAAATTTCCTATTCCGCTGGGATGTTTCCTCCTTGAGTTTGAAGCAGCTGCAAGAGAAAACACAATTATCATAATCAAACCTGCAAGCAGAAGCATGAGAATATTTTTGGAAAGAGATAGATCTATAGTTATGCCTGCAATCTCAAACGGTGGAATGCTTATAACTTTGGAATCTGCAATGTGATGCATTATCCAGTTTTCTTCTTCTTTAAGCGGAACGTTAACTACGGTATCAGCGGGTGGAGCAGAAAATGTAAACATTGTCATAAATTCAAGATCCCGTTAAATATATCTTAATCTAAAGATTTAGTTTACAGAATTGTTTTTAAGTTTATTGATAAAAAATATTTCCAGCAGCATGAAAAAAATATAGAAAAACAAAACAGAACCCAGTAAGGTTACCGGTTGAAGCTTAGTTAATCCTATGATAAGAGCAACTATAGTTATTATTAGAAGCAACCTTATTCCCATACCACCAAAGACCATAACCATGAAACTTTTAGTTGATTTCCTAAGAGCCGATGTATTTAATAAAAAACCAAGTATTGCACTTATGAGACTGACAAAATATCCGGCAACTATTGAATGTAACTGGTTTTCTTCTGTATAAAGCGTTAAAGGATAAACTGAAACTCCCCAGATGACAAGGCTCAATAAAAAAACATAAAGAAGAAACCTTTTAAAATCGGGAGTCATTTACTTTTCCCTTGTCTGTCAGCTGAATTCAAAGCACGCAGAAGGTTTATAAAACCTCCGACAGAGCCTAGAATCACCCCGGCTATAAGTAGAATGTTGTTCGTCCCGAATACCTTATCCAGCCAGTAACCTATCAAAGAACAAATTACAATAGAAAGTCCGTATTGAAATGCATATTCTGCATATACCCATCCCGAACGGTAGGATGATGTTATTTTCTGAAATTCTGACGGTTTTTCATCATTTTTATTAACCGTCATGATTTAATGTTTTAGATGAATTTACAAAATTAATGAGAATTTGCAATAAAATCAATTTGGGATTTCATACATAGGCTGGTTTTCGGTTGATTTCAATAATTTCTAACTATCAAGTATTTCCTTGTAATAATCTTCATATCTGGGAACAATCTTATCTGTTGAAAAAAGATCTCTTGCCCTTTCAGAAGCATTTTTTGAAAATATATCATAAACTCTTTTATCTTCCAGCAATCTAAGGGAATACTCAGCCATTTTATTAACATCTCCCACTTCAGCTATGTAACCAGTTTCGCCATGAAGGTTAAGCTCAGGAAGTCCTCCGGCATTTGACGAAATCACAGGTATTCCGCAAGCCATAGCTTCAAGTGCAGCTAAACCGAAACTTTCAGACTGGGAAGGTAAAAGGAATAAATCTGCTACTGACAATATCTCAAGAAACGATTCCTGTTCGCCGTAAAAAGTTACGTCATCATATACTCCCAGATCTTTGGCAAGATATTCTGTGTTGCTTCTTTCGGGACCATCTCCGATTAAAAGCAATCTCGCCGGGATTTTCTCTCTTACCTTTTTAAATATCCTGATACAATCATCAACTCTTTTAAGAGGCCTGAAATTAGATGTATGAAGGATAATTTTTTCCCCGTTACTTTTAAGTCTTTCCTCCAGACACTGTGTCTCTCTGTTGGAAATTTTTTTATAAATGTCCGGATTAATGAAGTTAGGAATTACTCTTATATCTTTGCTGATTTCATATTGCGACTGCGTTTTTATTTTTAGAAACTCAGATACTGCAGTTACACCATCAGATTTCTGTATGGAGAACTTCATTGTTGGCAGAAAACTGATCTCAAGTCCCGTGAGCGTAATATCCGTTCCGTGAAGCGTTGTGATTATTTTTATTGTACGCCCGTTTCTTTTCTTAGTTTCCTCTGCTATTATTTCCCTTGCAAGATATGCTGAGGTTGCATGAGGTATCGCATAATGAGCATGAACAAGATCTAATCCGTTAAACTTGGCAACTTCAACGATTTTACTTGCCAGTGCTATAGAGTATAAAGGGAAATCAAAAAGAGGATAGGAGGACATCTCAACTTTGTGAAAGAAAATGTTTTCTGAAAATCCGGCATTAAGCCTCATTGGAACATTATATGAAATGAAGTGAACCTCATAACCCCTTGCAGCAAGTTCTATTCCGAGCTCTGTGGCAACTACACCGCTTCCTCCGTATGTGGGATAACATAAAATACCTATTTTCATATAAACAAAGTTAAATAAGATAAATGAAATTTAAAGCCCATTATTACTAACTTTTACCTTAACCATATCTCAATTGTAATTTCAAAACAATAAATATATTTTTGTTAACGCTTTTAAAATCACATTTTTTAAATTGAAACTATCCCTTTTTAGCTGTAATAAAGATAATGTTTCCTGTTAATGAAAATATAAGAAATAGTTTCGCAGAATATGGCCTCAGAAAAAGATACAAAGAGGGAGACGTTATACTTGATGTTGATTCATATATAAGGTCAATTCCTTTGGTTACCAAGGGAACTGTGAGGGTTACAAGAACAGATGAGGAAGGCAGAGAGCTTCTGCTGTATTACATCAGGCCGGGTGAAACCTGCATAATGTCGCTCACTGACGGACTGCACAATGACAGAAGTAAAATAAAGGCTGCAGCCGAAGAAGAAACTGAAATCCTTTTTCTTCCGATTGAGAAAACAGCTGAGCTGATAAAGGGAAATCCAGAGTGGCTGGACTATATACTGAACCTTTACCACATGCGTTTTGAAGAGCTGCTCGATATTATAAACAGTATAGCCTTCAAGAAACTTGATCAGAGGCTTATTGACTTTATTGAAAAAAAATGTGAGGTTTCTGAAAGTACTACTCTCTATATAACCCATGAGTCACTTGCAAACCAGTTAGGCTCTTCAAGAGTTGTAATATCCCGACTCCTGAAACAGCTGGAGGAACAAGGTTTTATAAAATTAGGACGAAATAAAATCACCTTATGTAACAAAAGTAGCTGAACTCTACCTTATATTTATTTTATTTTTGTAGTGTAAAAAACTAAGTAAGGAGAAATTTAAAATGAAAAAAAACATGGGTTCAGCAGACAGGATAACGAGAATCCTGGTAGCAGTTCTGATCGTTATTCTTTATTTCACGGGACAAATTAGCGGAACGGCAGCTGTAATACTGCTGATTATTGCAGCAGCTTTCATACTGACCAGTTCCGTCGGTTCCTGTCCGCTCTATCTGCCTTTAGGTATATCAACCAGAAAAAAAGAAGAAAAAAACGTATAATTAAGAAATTTAATCTTAATCAGGGAGTCTCTAAATTATGGTTATAAAACAATTTGAAGATAAAAATCTTGCACATTATTCATATGCCGTTTACAGTAAGGGAGAAGTTGCATTAATTGATCCTGCAAGAGATGTAAGTCAGTACTACGAATTTGCTGGTTCTTTGAATGGAAAGATTACAGTTGTGATAGAAACACATCCTCATGCTGATTTCGTAAGCAGTCATCTGGAAATTCATAAAACTACCGGTGCCACCATTTATGTGAGTGAGCTTGTAGGAGCAGAATATCCTCACCAAAGTTTTGATGAAGGTGATGCAATAATATTAGGTGACATTACATTAAAGGCGATCAACACACCGGGTCATTCACCTGACAGTATAAGTATAGTTGTAATAGATGAAAAGGGGAAACCTTATGCAGTATTCACGGGCGACACTCTGTTCATAGGAGACTGCGGAAGACCAGATCTCAGGGAAAAAGCAGGTGCAATTACAGCAAAAAGAGAAGAGCTTGCAAGACAAATGTATTATTCTCTGAGAAACAAGCTGATGACCCTTCCTGACGATGTACTTGTCTATCCTGCACATGGAGCTGGAAGCCTTTGTGGTAAAGGACTCAGCCTGTCTCTTATACACATCT
>JAOADS010000036.1 GCA_026417195.1 Ignavibacteria bacterium
GGGCTGGGATGCATTCGGGCTTCCGGCAGAACAATATGCAATCAAAACAGGTGTTCATCCTTCTGTTATCACTCAGAAAAGTATAGATAACTTCCGCAGACAGCTTAAATCAATTGGTTTTTCCTATGACTGGGACAGGGAAATAAATACAACCGATCCTAAGTATTATAAATGGACCCAATGGATATTTCTTCAGTTGTATAAAAAAGGGCTTGCTTACATGGCAGAAGTACCTGTTAACTGGTGCCCGGAACTTGGGACAGTTCTTGCAAACGAGGAAGTGCCGGAGCAAATTGAAAAAGGTTACACTGTTATTAGGAAACCTATGAAACAATGGATGCTGAAAATAACTGAATACGCTGAAAGATTACTAACGGACCTTGATATGCTTGACTGGCCTGAAAGCACAAAAGAAATGCAGCGTAACTGGATCGGAAAATCAGAAGGTGCGAGAGTAAATTTTAAAATTAAAGGAAGTGATAAAGTTATAGAGATTTTCACGACCCGACCCGATACTCTATGGGGTGCAACCTATATGGTTGTTGCACCTGAACATCCTTTTGTAAAGGATATAACAACTCCTGAGCATATAACATCAGTTGACATATATATTGAAAACTCCAAAACGAAATCAGAGCTTGAAAGGCAGGCACTCCAGAAAGACAAAAGCGGAGTTTTCACAGGAGCTTTCGCAATTAATCCGGTAAACAACGAGGAAATTCCGATATGGATATCTGATTACGTGCTTATGACTTACGGAACTGGGGCAATTATGGCAGTACCAGCTCATGATCAGAGAGACTGGGAATTTGCAAAAAAACATCACTTGCCTGTAAGGGAAGTTGTAAAACCGCTTAACGGAAATTCAGATATAGAAAAGGAAGCATTTGAAGGTGAAGGGGTATCGGTTAATTCCGGATTCATTACAAATCTTAAAACCAAAGATGCCAAAGAAAAAATTGTCGCCTGGCTTGAAGAAAAAGGAATCGGTAAAAAAGCAGTTCAATATAAACTCAGAGACTGGCTTTTCTCGCGTCAGAGATTCTGGGGAGAGCCATTTCCAATAATTCATTTAGAAGACGGAACGGTAAAACCCGTGCCGGAAGAAGACCTTCCTGTAATGCTTCCGGATGTGATAAATTATAAACCTACAGGTACAGGAGAATCACCACTTGCTTCAATAACTGAATGGGTTAATACTATTGACAAGGAAACAGGTAAGCCCGCAAAAAGAGAGACAAACACTATGCCTCAGTGGGCTGGTTCCTGCTGGTATTATCTCAGGTTCATAGATCCGCATAACGATAAGGAATTTGTAAATAAGGAAAAGGAAAGATACTGGATGCCAGTCAATCTATATATCGGAGGTACTGAGCATTCAGTTCTGCATCTGTTATATGCAAGATTCTGGCATAAGGTATTGTTTGATCTTGGTCTTGTTTCAACAAAGGAACCTTTTGTAAGGCTTTATCATCAGGGAATGATTTTAGGTGAAGACCACAATAAGATGTCTAAATCAAGAGGCAATGTGGTAAATCCTGACGATGTTATAGAGAAGTACGGAGCTGATTCCCTGAGATTGTTTGAAATGTTCCTAGGTCCCCTGTCTGCAACCAAACCATGGTCAACAAAAGGAATAGAGGGAGTTTTTCGTTTCCTTAACAGACTATGGAGACTTATTATTGATGATGACGGGAAAGTGAGAGCAAATATTAAAGACATAAAACCTGAAGGAGATGCTGAGATTCTTATGCACAGAACTATAAGGAACGTAACCCGTGATATAGAAGACCTGGATATGAAATTTAATACCTGTGTAAGTGAATTCATGATTTATGTAAATGAGCTTTATAAGATGGAAAGCATCCCTCTGGTGATGATAGAGGTACTGCTTAAGATGATATCTCCCTTTGCACCTCATATTGCAGAGGAACTTTGGCAAAGACTGGGACATAACCAGACGATAGCTTATGAGAGCTGGCCGGAGTATGATCCCTCAAAAACAGAAAGAAAAAAAATAACCATAGTTGGTCAGGTTAACGGGAAAGTAAGGACAAGACTTGAGGCTGATATTGATACAGATGATTCAAAACTGATAGAGTTAGTTAAGTCGGATGAAAAGGTTAAATCATATATAAACGGAAAAACCATATTAAAGGAAATTGTAGTTAAGAACAAACTTGTAAATATAGTTGTAAAATGATTCACACATTGCATTTTACGCTGGAAGAGGCAAATCAAATACTGGACGAAATAAAACCAATGATAGAGGAAATGATAGCCCTGAAGAAAAAGCTTGACAACAAAGGCTATGATGTATATAACCACCAGTACTTCGGAGGATCAGGCCCAAACGGCAAGGGAGCGTTCCCTGATGAGATGGACAGACTTGTTGAGATACTGAGAGATATTACTTCAAGGGGAATTCTAATAAAAGGTCTTGATAACGGACTAATAGACTTTCCTCACATAAGGGCAAATGAAGAAGAGGTTTACCTCTGCTGGAAATACGATGAAGGTGATATAAAATTTTGGCATAAAATTCCCGACGGATATTCCGGAAGAAGAAGTATTGACGAATTATAAACTCTGATGCACCTGCTGAATAAATTAGTTGTTAAAACCATACCCGTAATACCCAGGCAGATAGTAAGAAAATTTGCCCGTCGCTATATAGCAGGAGATAGGCTTGAAGATGCTGTGAACACTACCAAGAGGCTTAACGGGCAAGATATCATGACAACTATAGACTTTCTTGGAGAAGACGTCTTTAGTAAAGATGATGCACTGAATGCAAAAAAAGAATGCATAAAAATCCTTGATGCTATAGACAATCACAACCTGAATGCCAACCAGTCCCTCAAACTTACTTCGCTCGGGCTGAAGATTGACTATGACTTCTGTCTGAAAAACATGGAAGACATAGTTTCACACGCAGATAGACTTCAGAAAATATTCATCAGAATAGATATGGAAGACTCTTCATGTACAGATGATACGATAAAAATCTACAGAGATCTGAGAAGAAAATTTCAGAACGTGGGGATAGTAATACAATCATATCTTAAAAGAAGTGAAAAGGACGTTCTGGATCTTTCAAAAGAAGGAACTAACTTCAGGTTATGTAAAGGCATTTATGTAGAGCCAGAAGAAATAGCTTACAAAGACAGACAGATGATAAGAGATAATTTTCTAAAACTATTAAGAATTATATTTCAGAATAATTGCTATGTGGGTATAGCAACACATGATGAATATCTTATAGACGGAGCATATTCCCTGATCTCAGAATTCAGGAAAGACAGAGGTAATTATGAATTTCAGATGTTACTTGGAGTCAGGGAAAATCTAAGGGATAAAATACTTAAAGATGGTCACAGGGTAAGAGTCTATGTTCCCTATGGTACACATTGGTACGAATATTCAGTTAGAAGATTTCAGGAAAATCCGCAAATTGCCGGATATGTAATGAAAAGCATCTTGGGTATAAACAGCTAAAGAATTATCGGTTGACCGTTTATATTTTATTCGCTTTAATTCAACATCAGTTATCCTTCAGTTTTATCGTTACAGTACCTTTTTCAGAATCAAATTCTACAGGATAGGTAGTTAAGTCCTTCTTTGCAGGACCTTCTGTAACCTTTCCTTCAATGGTATATTCCGAACCGTGGCAGGGACATACAAATTTACTGCCTTCAAGTTCCACGTCACAGCCCTTATGTGTGCAGATTGTTTTTACAGCTATAAACTCTGCTTCCGATTTCCTGATTAACATTATCTCATCGTTCACTCTCACTGAACCGCCGGGTTTTGAGAGCGAAGGATTTTCTGAAAGTTTTACGAGGAGATCATCTCCTGAAATCCTTACAGCTTTACCGGCAACAGATTTTGTAAATTCTTCGAGGTTCAGGGAAGAAAGTACTGATCCGCTGATTGCTATTCCTATAGCTGATTTTTTTATAAAGTCCCTGCGGGAGATTTTATCTGACATTTTGAACTCCTTTTTTACTATTACGTAAAATTACTTTTAACGGATTTAAGTTGCAATATTAAATTATTTAAAACCCGAATACTTGACTTGTAAATTGATTAAAGCCTAATTTTACTTTAACTTGCATGATAAAAATTATCAGAGTATGAGTCTTGAAAAAGACATAGAAAAGTATTTTTCCTCATCTGCCTTATCTGTAAAGGATCTAAAGAAAGCCCGCTTGGCATTTAACGAAATGGTAAGTCTCCTTAATAAAGGGGTGATACGGTCAGCGGAAAAGTCAGATGGTATCTGGAAAGTAAATAAATGGATAAAGCAGGGGATACTTCTGGGTTTCAGAATCGGGAAGCTGAAGAACATGTCTGTAAAAGACAGGCTTTATTTTTTTGACAAAAACACATTACCACTCAAGCCAATAAAACTGAAAGATAACATTAGAATTGTCCCGGGAGGTTCTTCTGTAAGAAACGGTTGTTACATTGCACCCGGTGTTATATGTATGCCTCCTATGTATATAAATATAGGTGCATATGTTGATGAAAAAAGTCTTATTGATTCACATGCTCTTGTAGGCTCCTGTGCTCAGCTTGGTAAGAAAATACATCTTTCAGCAGCAGCACAGATAGGAGGAGTACTTGAACCGGTAAACTCCATGCCGGTAATAATTGAAGATGAAGTTATGATAGGAGGAAATTCAGGTATATATGAAGGCGTAATAATTCAGCGAAGGGCAGTAATAGGTGCCGGATGTATTATCACAGGCTCAACTCCGGTCTATGACACAGTTAAAGGAAAGATTTACAGAAAAACTGAGAACGAACCGCTTATTATACCCGAAGGTGCTGTGGTTGTAGCTGGTTCACGTCCTTTAAAAAATAAATTCGGAATAGATAACAGCCTTTCAATCTATACCCCTGTTATAATAAAATACAGAGACGAGAAAACAGATTCATCAACAGCTCTTGAAGAAGCCCTTCGCTGAAGATGAAATATGTTATTTTATCTGACATACATGCAAACCTTGAAGCAATTGAAGCATGTTTCAGGAAAATTGATGAACTGAAGCCGGACAGAATCATATGCCTTGGTGATCTGGTTGATTACGGTGCAGAACCTAATGAGTGTTCAGAGATTATAAGAAGAAACGCTGATGTAGTCATAATGGGGAACCATGATGAAGCTCAGTTTGATTATGAACTTGCAGAAAACTTTTCTGAAAACGCATATATATCATCCATCCTTACAAGGAAAATTATTTTACCGGAACTTATTGAATATTTCCGAACGCTACCAAGAGCTCACATCGAAAATTCATTGCATTTCGTTCATGCATCGCCTTTGTTTCCGGAAAATTACCAGTATATACTCAATGTAAACGAAGCAAGGTTAAACTTTGCTCACTTCTTTGAGAAAATATGCTTCATCGGACACTCTCATCTGCCTCTGGTATTTGAAAAGAGAAATTATGATATTAAAATCATTACTTCAGAAAAATTTGTAATTAAAGAGGAGTGTAGTTACATTATAAATGTTGGCAGCACCGGACAGCCCAGAGATCATAATCCTAAGGCATCATTCGGATTTTTTGATACAGATATTTCCGTTTATGAGAACATTCGTGTAGAATATGACATTCAGAAAGCAGCAGAGAAAATTCTTAAAGCTGGGCTCCCGGAATTCCTTGCATACCGGCTTTATCAGGGAATATAATTTTCTGATTCATATCATATTTATTTATTTTCACAAAAATTAATTTTGTTTAAAATGATTAAAAATATTTTAGTACCGGTTGATTTTTCTCAGGCATCAATGAATGCACTGGAATATGCTGCATTCATAGCCCGAAAAAATCAAGGCTTTCTTAACATAATTCATATAATAACCAGGACAGATCCGTTCCCCGGTTTTCATCCAGCTTCTGTTGTTATCACCAAAATTTCATCTGAGAAAGAATTATTTGTAAAAGGTATTAAGTCCGTTGAAGATAAAATCAGAAGAATTTCAGGGAAAAAATTTTTAGCTGACATTCCTTACCGTTTCGACGTAAAAATTTCAGGAAATCCGGTAAAGGAAATTATATCTTATTCCTGTGAAATTAGACCTGATATTATAGTTATGGGTACATACGGAGAAACAGGTTTTATGAAAAACCTTATGGGTTCAGTTACATCAAGAGTAATATTTTTAGCTGACGTACCCGTCCTTATGGTAAATAGAAAAATAAAATATCCTAAAAAGAAAATTATTGTATTTGCAAGTGATTTTTCAGAAGAATCTTATAAAATTTTCCCTTATGTAAAGAACTTCTCAGATTCCATTGAAGCAGAGATTCACCTTCTTGTTGTAAACACCCCTTTTGCGGATAAAAAGAGAAATGCTGCCAGTTTGCTTGAGTTCTCCGGAAAGTTTAAAGGCAAATTTAAAAAAATTATTTATGAAAAAACTTTTGTAATAGACGGTATAATTGAATATTCAAAATCAGTAGGCGCTGTTGTAATTGCCATGGCAAGTCACGGAAGAAGAGGAATAATAAGATGGTTTGACAAAAATACGTTTGAAATCATAAGAGACTTCTCGAAATTTTCAGTTCTTGCACTGAACGTTAAAACTTTAAACTGAATTAAGCCTTACATTACCTGTTTTCAGTATGACTACACAAACAAAAAGAAACATTGATAAAGTATGGGCTTTAAAGACAGAAGAAGTTTTAAAGGCTTTTGCCACTGGAGAAAAAGGTTTAACTTCAGTTGAAGCAGCTGAAAGGTTAAAACTGTATGGACCTAATGAAATACCGGAAAAGAAAAAAATTTCACCTCTTTTACTTTTTCTCAAACAGTTTAAAAGTCTTCTGATATTTATTCTACTGGGAGCAGCTGCAATATCCTTTGTAATAGGTCACTATACTGATGTATGGGTTATACTTTTCGTTGTAATACTTAATGCCCTGATAGGATTCATTCAGGAATATAAAGCGGAAAACGATGTAGCTTCTCTGAAAAAAATGATAGTTCAGGAAACAAAGGTTATCAGAGATTATAAATTAATTACAGTCAGTACAAAGGAAATTGTACCCGGAGACGTAATTACTCTTCATGAAGGGGACAGCATTCCCGCAGACTCGAGAATTATAATTTCAAAGAACCTTAGGACAATAGAATCATCTCTTACAGGTGAGTCTGTTCCTGTAAATAAAGGATCCGAACCTTTAGCTGAAGATACTCCAATGGCAGACAGGAAAAACATGTTGTGGAAAGGTACATTTGTTGCAGGAGGATATGCAGAAGCAGTTGTAGCAGCAACTGGCCCATCTACTGAAATAGGAAAGATAGCATCATCTCTTGGTGAAATAAAACAGGAGAAAACCAATTTTCAGGTTAAAACTGATAGGCTTGGCTCCACTATGGCAAAGCTTGCTTTTACAAATGCATTTCTGATATTTACATTTGGCATGCTTTTTGCTGAACATGAAGTTTATGAACTTTTGCTTATTTCAATCGCCGCGCTTGTGTCTGCCATACCTGAAGGCTTACCTGCCATACTAACCATAGTGCTTGCCATAGGTGCAAGGAGAATGGCAAAAAGAAATGCAATATTAAGGGAATTTACGTCCATTGAAACACTTGGTTCAGTTACAGCCATAGTTACCGACAAAACGGGTACATTGACTCAGAATACCCTTACAGTTAAAAAAATATTTACTCCCGATACCGGAGAAATCTATGTAAGCGGAGAAGGTTGGGAACCTAAAGGTAATTTTTATAAAAATAACAGAGAGATAAGGATTAACGAACACATCTCGTTAATGGGCTGGTTGATGACAGCTCTTATTTCAAATAACTCTGGTCTAAATTATGATGAAGGTTCATCATCCTACAGAATATTAGGAGATCCTACAGAAGCTGCATTACTTGTTCTTGCAGGCAAAGCCGGCTTCAGTATTACAAAAGATGAGGCTGAAAGGATCAAGAAAGATGACCTTCCTTTCAGCTCAAAACATAAGTTAAGGGCAACTTTATATTCAGATAATTCGGAGAAAATTCTCTATGTTATAGGAGCTCCTGAGAAAATTCTTGAAAAGAGCTCTTTTTTAAAGAAGGAGGGAAGTCTGAGGAAGATTACACTTGAAGATTACAGAACAGCTGAAGACGTAATAGAGTCTTGGGCATTTGATGCAATGAGAACAGTAGGACTTGCTTATAAATATATGGATCCATCTGTAAATAAAATAGAATATGAAGATATCAATCAGCTTATTTTTGCAGGACTTGCGGGAATGATAGATCCTCCGCGTCCTGAAGTAAAAAATGCAGTGAATAAATGTCGTTCAGCGGGAATAAGGGTAATTATGGCAACTGGAGACCATAAAATTACTGCAAGGTCTATAGCCTTAGAAACCGAACTTATAAGAGAAGAGGAAAAAGACCTTGTGCTCACCGAGAATGAACTTGAAAAAATGAATGAAAACCAATTCACAGAAGCAGTGAAAAAGGTATCGGTTTTTGCACGCTTAACACCGGAGATGAAACTTAAAATTGCATCTGAACTTCAGGCTCAGGGGAACCTGATAGCTATGACTGGAGATGGAGTAAATGATGCGCCGGCACTTAAAAAAGCAGATGTCGGCATATCTATGGGTATTATGGGTACAGATGTGGCAAGAGAAGCATCAAAAGTTGTCCTTGCAGATGATAATTTTGCTACCATAGTAAATGCAATTGAAGAAGGAAGAATAGTCTTTAAAAATGCTAGAAGAACCAGTTTCTTTCTGGTAACAACAAGCCTTGCTGAACTAGGTACTCTTCTCAGCGCAATAGTAGCCGGATTTCCCATACCTCTTACTGCAACCCAGATACTCTGGCTTAACCTTGTAACAGACGGCATAATATCAATTCCCCTTGCTACTGAGAAAGGACATGCTGAAATAATAGAGGAAAAACCAATCCCTAAAAATGAACCTATACTAAATAGGGAAGTCTTCCCCTTTGCACTTATCAATATGACTGTTATGATAATTCTTGCAATGTCTGTCTTCTATAAGTATTTCCCTCAGGGAATTGATACTGCAAGAACTGCAGCTTTTACAGTTATGGCATTTACTCAGCTCTTTAATTCTTATAACATGAGAGCTTTGCATACCTCACTTTTCCATATTGGCTTTCTCTCAAATAGGTTTATGAATATTACGTTTCTTTTATCTTTGATTATTCAGTCCTTCGTGATATATCACCCTTATTTTAAATCAGTCTTTCATTTTGGTTACATAGAGCCGGTTGATTATTTATTTCTAATACTTGCATCTTCATCAGTTATAATTGTCGGGGAATTGTATAAGTTTTTTATAAAATACTTTAAAAACCAAAACCTCATGATAATCAGAAAATGAATGAAAATATCAAATACGTATCTGCTGACGAAGCAGTTAAAATAGTTAACTCCGGAGACAGAATTTATATTCACTCAAACAGTGCATATCCCAAAACCCTTGTTGAAGCCCTATGCAGGAGAGCAGATGAGCTGAGAAATGTGGAAATATGCCACCTCATGGTTCTGGGAGATCTGCCATATATGAAACCTGAAATGCAGATAAGCTTCAGACATAACGGTATGTTTCTCGGTGCAAACACTAGAGGTAGTGTTAATGAAGGCAGGGCTGACTTTACCCCTATTTTTCTCTCTGAAATACCTGATCTCATAAGACATGACAGGAAACACAAAGTTAACGGAGTGTTACTTCATCTATCCCCGCCGGACAGACATGGATACTGTTCTCTGGGAGTAGCGGTTGAATGCACCAGGGCTGCTGCTGAAGTTGCAGATTATGTTATCGCACAGATAAATCCCAATATGCCGAGGGTTATGGGAGATAGTTTCATTCATATATCTCAGATAGATTACGCTGTTTTTGTTGAAGAAGAGCTTCAGGAACTGCCTGACTACAGCAAAACAAAGTCAGAAGATGAAATCAAAGCATATAAAAAAATAGGTGAGTTGATTTCTGAATTAATAGAGGATGGTTCAACGCTTCAGATGGGAATAGGAGCTATACCGGATGCCGTGCTTGCTTCTTTAGATGATAAGAAAAATCTTGGAGTTCATACTGAAATGTTTTCAGATGGAATAATTCCGCTTGTAGAAAAAGGTGTGATAAACTGTTCAGAAAAAACCCTGCTCCCCGATAAAATTGTAACTTCATTCGTCCTTGGTTCAAGAAAATTATTTGATTTCATACATGACAATCCCCTTATAGAAATGAGACCTTCTGACTTTGTAAATAATCCTTACAACATAGCACGTAACAATAAAATGATAGCTATAAACTCAGCCCTTGAAATTGATCTGACCGGACAGGTTTGTGCAGATTCAATAGGATATAATTTCTACAGCGGTTTCGGAGGGCAGGTGGATTTTATAAGAGGAGCTGCCCGTTCGAAAGGAGGTAAACCGATTATAGCATTACCTTCAACAGCGATGAATGGAAGTGTGTCTAGAATAGTTCCTCACCTTAAGGAAGGTTCCGGTGTCACTACTTCAAGGGGTGATGTCCACTTTATTGTAACTGAATTCGGAGTTGCGGACCTGCACGGTCTTACAGTGAGAGAAAGAACGAAAGCACTGATCAGTTTAGCTCATCCTGATTTCAGAGAAGAACTTGAGAAGTTCGCAAAGGAAAAGAAGTATATATAAACTAAATTTTAAAAATTATGAAGGTTACAGCATCAATAAAACAAATTGAAGGATTCAGGCTTGAAGGATTAACTCATAACAATAAAAAAGTTGTTATGGACAAAGCTGAAGGAGGAGAAGAGGCATCGCCGGCACAGCTACTTCTTATGTCACTTGGTGGCTGTACTATGATGGACTGTATTCATATAATAACAAAGGCAAGAAAAAAAATCGAGAAATTTGAAATAAAAATAGAAGCAGAAGAAGCTGAGACTTTTCCTAAGGTATATACTCACATACACCTGACTTATATTTTTCAGGGCGAAGAACTTGATTCAGCCCTGATTGAACGAGCAATAAAACTCTCAGAGGAAAAATACTGCAGGGTTCACGCCATGCTTAACGAAAAAGTAAAAATTACCTCTTCATATATTCTTAACGAAGAAACTTAAAATTTAATTAAATTTATTAAGTTATTAATAAGAGAAATTTAAATTCCCTATTAATTTGTTTAAATATCGCAAAAGAACTGAAAAATTGAAGATTAAAGCTAACTAAATCTTAATTTTTTATAAATGTTTACTTAATAACTTAACTATAACTTTACCTTAATTCTAAAGGAGAAACAAATTCATGTCTTTAATTAAGGTAGGCCTTTTTTGCTCTGTTTTCCTTTTTTTTAGTTTCTCACAATATTCACAGCAAAAGGGAGGTAAACTCTGGGGATATGTTTTTGGTGATTATTTTTTCAAAATATCAGGTGATTCAACTTCCCAGTCAACGCAATATTCTCCTTACAGTAAATCGTATCAGGCATTTGAGTTAAGGAGAATATATTTAGGCTATGATTATATATTCTCAGATAAATTTTCTTCCTCTTTTCTTCTTGAAGGAAATGATAAAATCTTAACTAATTCACGACACGGTATTTTTATCAAATCTGCATTCCTTGAATGGAAGACATTTAAAGACGTGAGTTTTGCAATAGGTCTTGTTCCAACTCCGACATGGTCTTGGGCTTTGAATGAAAAAGAATGGAATTACCGCTCAGTTGAAAAAACTATAACAGACATGAGAGGACTTGGTATAGCAAGCGATCTTGGTGTAGCTACGAGAGGAAAATTTGATAATGAAGGAAATTATGGTTTTGCATTTATGATAGGTAACGGAACTGGACAGAGACCGGAGTTCAACAAGTTCAAAAAATATTACGGAACAATTTATGCAAAGCCTTTCAAAAATTTCCAAACTGAAATCTATGCTGACTACGAACCCGTTTCATCAGAAAAAAGCAGGATAACTCTGAAAGGTTTTGCTTCATTTAAATTTAGAAAGTTTACACTTGGCTTGGAAGCAGTAAGTCAGAACCGAAAAAATGAAGGTGGGGAAAACATTAACGTAAATCCATTCGGTATAAGTTCATTCATAAGAGGAAACCTTATAGGTAAAGAACAGGAAATACTTAATGTTTTCATAAGATATGATTTCTTCAATCCGGATTTAAACAATGACTCAGCCGGCTATAATGAAAATTTTTTCTGTGCAGGGCTTGATTACATGCCATTAGAAAACGTTCATTTCATGCCAAATTTATGGTTTAACTCCTACAGCTCCAAAACTTCTTCTCTTCCACACAGAAAATCAGATCTGGTCATCAGAATGACTTTCTTTTATCTTTACAAATAAGTCAAATTCCTGATATAAATCATTTAAACTTCATACAGGGCTTAATAACTTTGTAAAAAAAGCTCATATGAAGAAAACATTATTAATTTTATTACTTTCATCAGTAGTTTCCTTCTCGCAAAATCATAAACTTTCCGGACTTTTATTCGGGGATTATTTCTACAAAGTTTCGGGTGATTCATCATCTTCTTTTACAGAATATTCACAATATAAAAAAGACCATCAGGCATTTGACATAAGGCGTGTCATGCTTATATATGAAAATCAGATTTCAGAAAATTTCAAAGCTGGCTTCTCGCTGGAGGGTGGCAATCGCTTTTTACTGAACGGGAGGTTCGGAGTTATAATAAAAACCGCTTTTCTTGAGTGGAAAAATATTTTCCCATATTCAAATCTCTACATAGGTTATTTCCCGACTCCAGCTTTCGTATGGGGGTTATCTGAAAAAGTATGGGGATACCGTTCTGTTGAGAAAACTGTAAGTGACATGAGAAATTTGACAACACCGGTTGATCTGGGAATCTCTCTCAGAGGTTCGTTTAACAAGGAGGCAAGCTATGGCTACAGTCTGATGATCGGAAACGGAAGCGGACTTAGACCCGAAAATAACAAATTCAAGAAATTCTACATATCTCTTTTCCAGAAGTTATCATGGCTGAATAATGAACTTTACTTTGACTTTGAGCCTGAAAGCGGAGGGAGACAGATAAGGACGCTCAAAGGCATAGTTTCATTTGAGCATAAGTTTTATACAATCGGCACAGAGTTTTTAATGCAGAACAGAATTAAGTTTGGTCCTAATCAGGAAGACATCACGCCGGCTGCACTAAGTCTTTTTGCCCATGCCACAGTATTGAAACAACCTAAGACAGAAATTCCAAGAATGAGGGTTTTCGGCAGATTTGATCTGTATAATCCGGATATAAATCTTGATAATGTTTATATTGAACATTTCATTACAGCAGGAATTGATTTCAGTCCGTTGCCCGGAGTTCATTTTATGCCGAATATATGGATCAACACTTATAATCCGACATCTGACAGTCTGCCTGAAAGAAAAAACGACATAGTAGGCAGAATGACTTTTTACTATATTTATAAGTGAGTTCTTTTAGGGATTTTATTTTTGTAAATAAATCTGTAATTGAAAAAATTCTAAATGGGTAAATTCTATCTGCTGATATCAATTTGTTCCGGCATGGTTATAGGCATTGGTTCAGCAACCTTTTACTATGCAAAAGGTTATTCATATATGCTTGATGATCCAGAAGTATGCAGGAACTGTCATGTTATGGAAACACAATACACATCATGGATGAAATCTTCACACAGATCTGTTGCAACCTGTAATGACTGCCATACGCCGGATAATTTCACAGGAAAGTGGATAACAAAGGCATTGAACGGGTTTAACCATAGTTACGCCTTTACCACAGACAATTACAAAAAGCCTATAAGAATAAATCAGAGGAATATAAAAATCGCTGAGGAAAACTGCAGAAGATGTCACGGAATGCTGGTTTCAAACCTAACATATCATGAAACTGAAATAACCCGAACTTCCTGCATCTCATGTCATGGAAGTGTAGGACATCTGAAATGAACTTCATAAGTAAAAAATAAACATTATGCCAAAACCAGTTGACAAAAAATACATTATATTGTTCTTTATAACGGCTGCTCTCACAGCCGGAATAACATTGCTCCTGGTCAATATTTTTGAAAAGAAACAGGAAGCAACACTATATCCGTCAGTATTTAAACCTGTTAATGAATTTGAGACTGATCCGGCTGTCTGGGGTGAGAACTTCCCTTTTGAATACGACACTTACAGGAAAACTGAAATAAATGAAGGACCTACATATTACGGAGGATCGGATCCCTTTCAAAGGCTTGATAAGTATCCGGTACTTAAAATACTTTTCGCTGGTATGCCGTTTTCAGTTGACTATAAAGAAGACAGAGGACATTACTGGGCTCTGACAGACGTTAAGGAAACAAAAAGAGTATCAGACAAAACTCCCAACACATGTATTACCTGTAAAAGCTCTAACGTTGTTGAAAACATCCAGAAAATGGGACCTGAAGCTTTCTATAAAGGCAAGTTTAAAGACATCGG
>JAOADS010000037.1 GCA_026417195.1 Ignavibacteria bacterium
TATCAGAAGAATCAGTTAATTTCCTATTTACTTACTCAAAGACAGGTTCCGATGATTCCATTTTTCCAAGAGTAATCATAGCTCCTAAATAAATCAAGCTGCACAAGATAAAAACAGTCTTAAATCCGTAACTCATAGACAGAATCACAGCTAGTATGCTTCCTGTAACACTGAAGAATCCATTTATACCCCAGGCATAGGCTGTTATGTCTCTCCTGCTTCCGGGAATTTTATTAATACCATATGGAAATGGTATTCCCATAAGAAATGCAAGAGGGGCAATTACTGCTATTGCAGATAGAATTTTCCATGTTAGTTCTGCCCTTGCAAGTTTAAGGAACAGAATATCAGAAAAGAATGCTACTAAAATACTTAACAATGCTATAGGAATGAATATAAACAGCACTCTGTTCTTAAGTAATCCGATTATTTTATGGGAAAATAAACTGCCTATCCCTGAAAAGATAAGCATAGTAGAGATAACGGTTAGCATTGTATAGACAGGTTGACCAAGAAGCAAGGTGAATTTCTGGATCAAAAGAATCTCAATCATAATATATCCAAGCCCGAGGCATGCGAAGTAAATAACATATTTAGTTTTCTTTGTAGTATCGTTTGTCAGTTTTCTGAATTTGAAATAAACTGGAAGAACTATAAATATCAGTGTTAATATTATTGTATTTATAAGCAGTATAATAAGTGTTGATTCTGCTACCGGTTTATTTGCAATGGCTATTATGGCTCTGTCTGTCTGAGAAAAAGCATCTTTGATATCATTTAATGTAAGGGAAGTAAAGTCTGTAAAATGCTCGAAATAAGGATTATTATCAGTTGCCGGCTCAAGTTTCAAATTCCGGTATTTACTGTAAACAGAATCAAGATCATTTGCCTGAATAATCTCATTGAATATTCCTTCCTGTTTTGATGTAGGGTCCCATATAGTTTCCAGATTAAGAAGTGAAGACATTGTTTTCAGTCTCTGGATATCATATTCATCAAAGCCGCTTTTTCTGAAAATGACTCCGCTGAGATAACTTACATCTTTTTCAAATTCCGAAGGTGGTCTTTTGAAAATAAAAAACTGATTTTTGAGGTCACTTCCTCCATTTTTTTTCTGTGCAGACTTAATTGTTGTAACAAGTCTTGGTATCTGCGCTTCCGGTCTTGTGATATACAGTATTCCGTTTATGTCAAGATGCTGAAGATACTCTCTTAAGGCTTCCTCGGTTAGTATGTAGTTTTCTACCAGACTCATTGCTCCGCTGTTTGTAGCTGAAGCTGATATTGTATGAGCGCTGATGATGACATCATATTTTATTCTTTTGCCTCTCAGCCATCCTCTTGCATCATCTGTTATTATTTTTACTCTTTTATCTTTTGCTATAGCTGTTGTCCAGTAATGAGCAAGATCTTTTTCTATAAGGTCATTGAGTATAGGATTTATCTCAACTGCTGTGACAGACTTTGCATTGTTGGTTAGTGCTGTAAGAATTTCTCCGCCTCCCCCGGAACCCAGTATAAATACTTTTGCTGAATCTTCTCTTTTAAGTATCATAGCCAGAAGTGAAGCATCAAAGGGTGGTCTTGAAGAATCAGTAAGCACCGGAACCTTTGGAATATTTGTAGTTGAATTTCCGGCATCTATTATAGCTGTATAAACCGGATAATCGTCAACTGGTGGCTCATCATCTTTCATTACATCTACTTTGGAAAATGAATTCCATTTAGTTAAAAGCCTCAGCTCAGGATTTGCCTGGAGGTATGTTCCGTAGATTTTATTGGGTGAAACTCTTATTGGCAGGTAATACTCTGGGTCTGTAAGGAAAAGAAAATTTATAACTAAAACAACAAAAACTGTAAATAGTGAAGCAGTCCTGAACTTTGCAGCCTTGAAGTAAAAGGAAATGGTCGCAAGGCAGGCAGATATTGATGAAAAAATAATTCCTCCTGACCCTCCGAATACAGGTAAAACACTAACAAAGACGAAACAGCTTAGCCCGGCACCTAATAAGTCATAGAAATAAAGCTCATTTATATTTTTTTTATAATGTGTGAAAAGTTTGCCTATTATGATACCACCTAAAAAAAATGGCAGAGCTGTTACTGTGAAATACAGAGGAATGTAAAAAAACTGAGAAGTATCTACAAGAAGACTGAACGGATCAAAAGGAATTTTGTTGATGATTGTGAATGAAAATATTATAGATATTGAATATAAAAGTGATGTGATAAGAAGAAAAGTGTTAATCTCTGCCTTATTGATTTTTTCAGAAAGAATAATTGTGATTGCACTTATCCCCAGTCCAAGTAGTGAAATACTTATTATCATGAATGCGAAATGATACCATAATGTAACGGATAATGTTCTGATAAGGGTAAATTCAAGCAAGAGCATGCTTAGGGAAACAAGAAATATCCCGGTTTTCTGATAATTATTTAATACGGATTTATCTTTTATTAATTTTTCTCTCAATTCAGTAAACGGATTTTCAGGAGTATTTATCTGTTATATCTTCACCTGTTTTAGCCTGAATGAAACGGAATTCCTGAAAAGCCAGACTCGGATCTTCAACTAAGTTTATCCTCATAAGGTATTTAAAGGAAAGTTTTGTCAGCGAGCTGATTGTTCCTTCTCGTAAGTTTTTATATACCATAGGATGGACTTTAAGTATAAGTTTGCCTGTGCTCAAACGCTTATTCTCAAGTTTATATCTGTTAATCCATCTTTCTATCCTTGTGATAATATTATCTGAACTTTCAATAATCCCGCTTCCTCCGCACAGAGGACATTGTTCGGTTATGGAACGGATTACATTTTCCCGTACTCTTTGTCTTGTAATCTGAATTATTCCAAATTCAGACATTGGAAGTATGGTTGATTTTGCCCTGTCTTTTTTGAATTCCTTTTTTAATTCTTCATATATTTTTCTCTTATTTTTTTCTTCATAAACATCTATGAAGTCTATTACTATTATACCACCAAGGTCCCGAAGTCTTATCTGTCTCACTATTTCCGGAATAGCTTCAAGATTGGTTTTAAGTGAATTTGTTTCCTGATCTTTGCTCTTTGCGTATTTCCCGCTGTTAACATCTATTACATACATTGCCTCAGTTTTTTCTATAACTATATGTCCTCCTATACGAAGGGGAATACGTTTACTCAATGTATTATGAATTTCATTTTCTATTCCATAAAGATCAAACAAAGGCTTCTCTGCTTTATATAACTCAACTTTTCCGAGAAATTCCGGTGAGTTACTTTTAAGATAGGTAATGATTTCTTTGTGAAGTTTTTTTGAATCTGTTAAAACCTTTTCTACTTCGTCCCTGAACAAATCCCTTATTACGCTGGAAGTAACCGAAAGGTCTTTGTATAAAAGTGTAGGAGGGTTACTTTTCCTTACAGTTTTTTCAATTTTATCCCAGTTTCTTCTGAGATTTTCAAGATCTTCTATTATGGAATTTTCGTCCTGATCCTCAGCGACTGTTCTTATAATTGCACCGAATTCAAGATTGTTTCGTTTTCTATATTCCCTGACTATGTTTTTCAGCCTTTTCTTTTCACGTATATTGAGGATTTGTTTTGAAGCATTAATTCTTCTCTCAAATGGCAGATAAACTAAATATCTGCCCGGAAGAGATATTTTAGAAGTAACTCTGACACCTTTATTCCCTACAGGTTCCTTGGTTATCTGGACTATGATTTTCTGACCTCTCTCAAGTTTCGGAATGTTATTTCTATGTGAAGGCTGGATTTGCGAATGACTGCTTTTGAGTTCTTTTTCATCATCTTCATCATCAAACTCATCTTCAAGTAATTCATTGACTTCATCAGAATAATGGCCTATATCAGAAAAGTGAAGGAAGGCATCTTGTTTGAATCCTATGTCTATGAATGCGGCTTTTATTCCTGGGATTACTTTTGCAACTTTACCTAGATATATGTCTCCGATAACTCTCTCATATTCTTCATTTTCTATGAATAGTTCTGTTAATTTACCATCTTCTATGATTGCTATTCTGTTTTCATTACCAGCTGAGCTGATGAGGATTTGTTTTTTCATATTAAGATCTGTTCTTAACCCTTCATGTCATTTTTAATAGGAGGCAGGATATCAGGAGTTCATGCTTTTCAGGAATTCTTTGTTGTTCTTTGTCCCTTTCATTTTTTCAAGCAGAAACTCCATAGCTTCAATTGGAGAAAAATCACTTAATATCTTCCTAAGTAGCCAGACTTTACTGAGTTCTTCTTCGGTGAGGAGTAATTCTTCTTTTCTGGTTCCAGAGCGGTTAATGTCAATTGCCGGGAAAATCCTTCTGTCTGCGAGCTTTCTGTCAAGTACGATTTCCATATTTCCCGTTCCTTTGAATTCTTCAAATATAACTTCGTCCATACGGCTTCCAGTTTCAATGAGAGCAGTTGCTATTATTGTTAGACTACCTCCTTCTTCTATATTTCTTGCTGCTCCGAAAAATCTCTTTGGTCTGTGAAGAGCATTTGCATCTACACCACCTGATAATATTTTTCCGCTGTGAGGGACTACGGTATTATGAGCTCTTGCAAGTCTGGTTATACTGTCAAGTAATATCACAACATCTTTTTTTGCTTCAGTCAGTCTTTTTGCTTTTTCGAGAACTATATCAGAAACCTGAACGTGCCTCTCAGGAGGTTCATCAAATGTTGAACTTACTACTTCAGCTTTTACAGATCTTTCCATATCTGTTACCTCCTCAGGTCTTTCATCTATCAATAATACAATTAACTCAACTTCAGGATGATTTTTTGAAATTGCGTTTGCTATTTGCTGAAGAAGAATGGTTTTCCCGGCTTTGGGTGGTGAGACTATCATGCCTCTGTTACCTTTACCTATAGGAGTAAAGAGGTTCATTATTCTGGTTGCATATTCCGAAGGGCCTGCTTCAAGGTTAAGCCTTTCATTAGCATAGAGAGGTGTAAGATTATCGAACAGTATCCTTTCCCTAGTTTTTTCCGGGCTCATACCGTTTACTTCGTCAACTCTCAGCAATGCAAAAAATCTTTCGCCTTCTTTCGGTGGTCTTACCTGACCACTTATTGTATCTCCGGTTCTTAAGGCAAACTTTTTTATCTGTGATGGAGAAACGTAAACATCATCTGGTGACGAAAGATAGTTATAATCTGCAGATCGCAGAAATCCATAGCCATCCGGCAAGACATCCAACACACCTTTCGAAATGGCTATTCCTTCATTAGGAGTGCCATGTTCTAGTATCTTGTAAATAAGTTCCTGCTTGCGGAGATCTGTATAACCGTTAATACCCAGATTTTTCGCAATCTCGTATAATTCGCTTATTTTTTTCTTTTTAAGGTTTTCTCCGTTCAGGACTGTTTTTTTAGGATCTGATATTTTATCCATTACTCTGGAATCATGTGCTCTGTGTTCCTGAAATTTATGACCGGAAATCCTTGATTCCGGGCTTTTTAGTTCATCTTTTTTGTCAGAAGACATATTGAATAAATTAATTATGAAATATCAAGTGGAAAGTATTTCTGATTAAAGGAATATAAATATTAATTACTTTGGGTTAGGTATTATTTTCCAGACGAGATTAAACAAATATAATTAATGGTGTAATATTTTTCAATAGCATATCTAAATATAGGGTAAATTTATCTTTTTTTATTTATTTTAGTTCATGTTTCATTTGCTGATAAAACATTCTATATTGTGCACTCTGATATGCTCGACTCTTCTTAGCGGAGACATCCTTTTAATTCGTATAGATGGTTCAATTAACCCTTCAACTTCAGATTATATAAGAAAAGCTATTAATGAAGCTAAAAGCAAAAATGCTGAATGTTTAATAATTGAACTTAATACTCCGGGAGGACTTTTAAAGTCAACAAGATATATAGTAAGTGATTTATTGACTTCACCTGTGCCTGTAATTGTATATGTGTCACCCGGCGGTTCCCAAGCTGCCTCTGCAGGTGTTTTCATTACTCTTGCTGCCAATATAGCAGCAATGGCTCCGGGAACCAATATAGGTGCATCACATCCTGTAGGTGGAGGTGGTGAAAAAATGGATTCAGTTATGAATGAGAAGGTTACAAATGACGCTGCAGCATTCATCCGTTCTATAAGTGAGAAAAGAAAAAGAAACATTAAATGGGCTGAAGATGCTGTAAGGTTAAGTGTTTCTATAACTGAAAGGGAAGCTCTTGATTCAAATGTCATAGACTTAGTAGCAACCGATCTGAATGACCTTATTCAGAAAATAAACGGCAGAGAAGTGGAAACTTCGGAAGGTAAAAAGATACTTAATACTGCTAATTCAAAAATTATAAATTATCAAAAGAGCTGGTTTCAGAACATTCTTGATATAATAAGCGATCCTAATATAGCCTATATACTCATGATGATAGGTTTATGGGGTATAATTCTTGAGTTTTATAACCCGGGTACAGTTTTGCCCGGTGTTGTGGGTGTGATATGTCTTATATTAGGTCTTTATGGTTTACATACACTGCCTATCAATTATGCCGGTGCGGCATTAATAATACTCGGTATTATATTATTCATACTTGAAATAAAAGTTACGAGCTATGGTATGCTTACTGTTGGAGGTATAATTTCCGTTTTTCTTGGTTCCATGATGCTTATTGATCCCAGTTCACCTCTCGAATCAGCTATAGATATATCAATGAATGTAATTATTTTAACTGTAATTATAATTGCTGTTTTATTTTCATTACTAGCCTGGATGGTTCTCAAAGCACATAAACGGAAAGCTATGACAGGTGAGTCCGGAATCATTGGTGAAATAGCAGAAGCACTAACTGATATAAAATCTGGTGAGGGTAGTGTCAAACTAATGGGTGAAATATGGAATGCTGTTTCGGATGAAGAAATAAAGAAAGGAGACAAGGTTATAGTAAAAAGTGTGGATGGTCTTACTTTGAAAGTTAAAAAAAATTATTAAACAAATAAACATAAAGAGGTAAAATATGGAAGCTGTAATAGTTACATTTTTTTTCTTTGCGTTTTTATTTTTCCTGATTTTGCTTTTCAGTATGATTAAAGTCCTCAGAGAGTATGAAAGAGGAGTTGTTTTCAGGCTTGGAAGATATGTAGCTACAAAGGGACCCGGGCTGATCATACTTATACCAATCATAGATAAAATGGTGAAAGTTAGTCTGCGAACACTAGTTATGGATGTACCTTCTCAGGACATTGTTACGAGAGACAATATATCTGTAAAGGTTAATGCTGTAGTATATTTCCGAGTTATACAGCCCAATAAGGCGGTCATAGAAGTACAGGATTTTCTCTTTGCTACTTCTCAGATTGCACAGACAACTCTAAGAAGTGTTTTAGGACAGTCAGAGCTGGATGAACTTTTATCTGAGCGTGAGGCAATAAATCAAAGATTACAAAGGATAATTGATGAACATACTGGTCCTTGGGGTATCAAGGTTTCAAATGTAGAAGTTAAACAAATAGACCTACCTATAGAAATGCAGAGGGCAATGGCACGACAGGCAGAAGCAGAAAGGGAAAGAAGAGCAAAGATTATACATGCTGACGGTGAATATCAGGCTTCGCAGAAACTTGCTGATGCTGCTGAAGTGATCAACAGGCAACCTGTTTCTTTACAGTTAAGATACCTTCAGACATTAACGGATATAGCAACTGAGAAGAACTCAACTATTATATTCCCCTTGCCGATTGACATAATATCTCAGTTTATGGAGTTAATGGGGAAGAAACAAACTTAATGTTTAAACTGGTTTATTTTTATTTTTAAGTTCAACTATTTTTTCTGTCAGTCTCTGATGTTCTGAGAGAAGTTGTTTTACACTATCATTTAACGCATTTCCGCTTTTTTTCAGCAGGGAATTTATTTCGTTTTTTCTCTTTTCGAGTGAATTAATTTTTAATCTGTAAATGAGGGTTTCAGCTGGAGGAATCAGAGTGTTATCTGACATCAAAAGAGCTGATACTGCATTTATTAATTTCTCCTCTGATTTATATTCATTCATCAGGTCAGAAAGTTTGGGTAAATTGCCTTTATCTATATTAAGCATCAGATAGTTTATAATTTTTTTAACAGAATTACTTGAAATTATATCCGGTGTGAGCTCTTTTATCAGATAATTTATTTCATTTTCATCTGCATTCAGAAATAAAGCAATTAGTTTTATTTCTTCTGATGGTATATTTTCTGAAAGGTTAGATTTTATTTTTTCACTTTCAGTTTGATTCTTCCCGTTTTTTTTATTTTTTCGTATAGAAATTTCCAATTCCTTAATTAAAAGACCTTCATCAAGATTGAACTTTGATGATATATCTTTTATATAGAAGTTTTGTTTTATGGGATCTTTGATTTTAGATATGATATTTATAATTTCTCTTACTAATTCAGTTTTACCTTCAGGTGTATTTAATTTACCTTTATTCTGAAAATAACCTGCTATGAAATCTATAAATGAGATTCTATTTTCAATTATACTATGAAGTTTTTCTTTTCCGAATTTCTTTAAAAAAGAATCTGGATCGTTGCCTTCCGGTAATTGGGCAACCATAACAGAGAATCCATTCTCTGTTAGTATCTCTATGGCTCTGCGGGCTGCATTTTTACCTGCTGAATCGGAATCAAAAAATAAAACTGCTTCCTTTGTATAACGGGATAATATTTTTGCATGTAGATCTGTAAAAGCCGTTCCGCTTGAGGCAACAACATTTTCGAAACCATACTGGGAAAGAGAGATCAGATCCATATAGCCTTCAACTATTATTACAAAACCTTTTGCTTTTATACTGTTACGTGAGAAATTAAGTCCGTACAGAGTGCGACTTTTATTGTAAATTAATGTTTCAGGTGAGTTAATATATTTAGCTTCATTTTTTGATTCTGGATTTAAAATGATTCTGCCTGCAAATGCGATCACTTTACCATATTCATTGAAAATCGGGAACATAAGTCTTCCCCTGAACCTGTCTATAGTTTCATCTTTACCGATGTTTAAAATCAAACCGGCAGACTGAATGTCTTTTAATGAATATTTGTCAGACAATTTTTTCAAAAGGGAATCTTTTTCCCTTAAGGAATATCCCAGACCGAATTTCCTTATTGATGATTCATTTATATTTCTTGAATGCAGGTATTCCATAGCATATTCACCAGCCCTTGAATTCAGATTCTCATAGAAAAATCTAGCTGCATCGCGATTAATTTCATAAAGTATTTCATGTTTTTGATTATTTCCACCTTTTTCGAATTTCAGTTTAATACCATATTTGTCTGCTAAATACTGAGCAGCTTCTATGAAAGTCATGCCTTGTTTCTCTTCAAGGAAAGTAAAAATATTCCCGCTTTTGCCGCATCCGAAACAATGATATAATCCTTTTTCTCTCGACACGCTGAAAGAAGGTGTTTTTTCTTCATGAAAAGGACATCTTCCCATATAGTTTGCACCTGATTTCTTAAGAGGTGTGTAAGCTGATATGATTTCAACTATATCAGATGCTGAAATAAGCTCTTCAATCTGATTATGTGAGAGTCTCATTTTGATATGCTTTTAAATACACGCAGGAAGTTACCGCCAAGTATTTTTCTGATTTCTTCTTCGGAGTAGCCTCTTTCATAAAGTTTCATTGTTATTACTGGATAACAGCTTGCATCATATATTTCATTTGGTGTGTAGATACTGCCGTCGAAATCTGAACCGAGTCCAACATAGTCAATACCTACAAGTTTAACAACGTAATCAATATGATTGATTAATATGTCAACAGAAGTACCTTCAGAAGTTTTATTTTCTGTCAGATATTTGTATCTTCTGTGGTTAAAATCAATTAAATTACTGCCATATTCAGCTTCAATCTGTTTAATGTCTTTTTTATATTTATTATGTATAGACCTGACATTATTTGATGAAACAGAAGGATCAAGGAATTTATTATAGAAATTTATTCCTATGTATCCTCCGGTTGATGCTATTGCCTTTATCTGTTCATCAGTAAGGTTTCTGTAATGAGGACACAACGAATAGACAGATGAATGAGATGCTATTACAGGGTTTTTAGATAATTCTATACATTCCCAGAATGCAGTTTCTCCGAGATGAGAAACGTCTATCAGCATTCCCAGTTCATTCATTTTTTCAACAACTTTTCTGCCAAAGGGTTTCAGACCTCCTTTAATTCCTTTTTCGCTCTCATCCTGTGCGGAAATACCGATTTCATTGCTTGTGTTCCATGTCAGACCTAAATATCTTACACCTCTGTCATAAAGTATCTGTAGTTTCTCTATGCTTCCTTCAATCATGGCTCCCCCTTCAGCTCCTAGAATTCCACAGAACTTTCCCTGATTAATTGCTTTTATTAGTTCATCATAATTTTTCACTACAGTGAAAAAATTAGAGTAATTTATATTGTACTCTTCCATACGATCAATAAGCTTCATAACGTAGTTGAAATGTCCAGACTTATATCTTTGAGGAACATAGATTGAGAATACCTGTACATCAAGTCCACCGATTTTCCATTTTATGAAATCAGACTGTGTATGCGGATTATCTAAATTTATTTCTGCCCCCTGAAGGAAAATAGGCATCAGTATATCATTGTGTGTATCAACTACTATTGCATCATAATGTAAGACAAAAGGGTCAATTTTTTTTACAATAGTATCCTCAGCTAAAATTGTGTTTGTCATAATGTTTTTAGGTAAAGTTTCATTTTCATGACATTTGTAATTCATAACTAAAATAAGTATTAAAGAAAGATAAGTTTTCATTAATGCTTTTTAGTATTTGTAAAATAATTTTATATTTACACAAGAAAATCTAATAATTACCATAAATCCCGAAAGAATAATTGTTTTCAGGACAGACGGTATAGGGGATGCAATTTTAGCTATACCGGTGGCAGCAGTTCTCAAAAAAAGTTTCCCGGACGCAGAGGTTCATTATTTAGTTAATGAAAAAGTTTATGAACTGATTTCAGAATATTCTGATCCAAATATATATAAAGTTTATCCTATCCAAAAGGTAACTGTAAATACTGTAAGAACGATATGCAGAAACAATAATTATGACCTGGCAGTTGTTGTTTATCCGACTTTCGAGATAGCTCTGGGAGTCTTTTTAGGAAATGTAAAATACAGATTAGGAACTGCTTACAGGTGGTATTCTTTTTTATTTAACATCCGTCACTATGAACATAGGAAGTATTCAGTAAAACATGAAGCTATGTATAATTTAAGTTTACTTGAATCCATTGGTTGTAGAATCGAGAATCTTCCGGATGTACATTTCAATATCAGGAAGGAAAGTTTCATTAATCTGATCTCAAGATACAGACATAAGATAAAAGAAGGTGAGAAGTATATAATTATACATGTTCCTACTAAAGGTTCAGCTGAGGTTTGGAGTTATGAAAATTTTATTAAATTGATTGAGATGATTATCTCAGATGAAAGTTTAGATTTTAAGATTGTTTTATCAGGTTCATCAGATGATATACCTAAGCTAAGTATTATAATGAAGAGTTTAGGCTGCAGCAAAAAAGTCGTTAGTATTACAGATATGACACTTAAGGAGTTTGCCCTCCTTATATCAGGTGCAGAAGTTCTGATATCCAACTCAACAGGTCCTATACATATAGCAGCAGCTACCGGAACATATGTTATTGGCTTGTATCCTCACATTAAGACGCAGAGTCCGGTAAGATGGGAGCCTCTTACAGATAAGAAAAAGATTTTTATTTCTGATCACAAATATGATAATTCAGATATTATGAACTCTATTACTCCAGAGAATGTTTTTGATTTTATAAAATTTTATTTTAATAACCAAAAAATACAAAAATTATGAAAAACGTAATGTCCATCCTCTTTCTGTTAATATTTATTTTAAAGGTTAATTCCCAGGGTTTCAAGCAGGTACAGTCAGCTCAAGATGTAATTGATAATTATATAGAAGCAAACGGAGGTGCTGATAATTTAAAAAGTATAAAATCGATTAAAACTCTCGGGAGAATGGAGTTAGCCGGAATGTCCGCTCCGGTCAATATTTATGTCAGTGAAAGATACTTTTATTTTACTATTGATATTCCAATGTTTTCATTTTCAACCGCACTTGACTTAAAAGAGAAAAAAGGCTGGAGTAAAATCGGATCTAAAGTAACCGATGTTAAAGATGAAGAAATTGATCGTAATAACGAAGCAGCTGCATCTATGCTTTGGGGATATTACGTTAATAAAGACAAATACGGAATCACTTATCAACTTATGCAGAGCGAAATTATTAATGAAAAAGAAACCTATGTTGTTGATTTCCTTAAAGGAGAAGTTGTTGTAGAAACAGTTTACTTTGATAAGGAAACTTTTTTAAGGGTAAGACAAATTAAAGATAATCAGATGAGCGATTATTCTGATTTCAGAAATGTATCTGAAAGGGGAATATATATGCCTTATCTCATAAAAACACAACAGGGAGACATTGTAATTTCTTCTTATTCTTTTAACGATGAATTTGATCGTTCATTACTTAAAAAACCAAAGGGAGAGGATTAATGAAGTTATTTCTGCTTATAGCAGTTATCTGTCAGATTATTTACTCTGATTCAACAAGGGTAATTAAAAACTTCAGGACTCATACGAACAATGCTTTTACATTCGGTGAGAGGCTTTCCTTTGAAGTGAATTATGGATTTATAACAGCTGCGGAAGCATTTATGACAGTTTCATCTTCTCCGTTTATTTACAACGGAAGGGAAACGTATGAGATAAATTTTGAAGTTAATTCCCGCCCGGGTTTTGATCCGATCTATAAAGTCAGGGATAATTACAAAACTTTTATAGACGTTCAGGGTTTTTTCCCGTGGCGTTTTGAACAGCACATAAGGGAGAAAAATTTCACAAGAGATTTTGAAGCTACTTTTATACAGGAAAGTTTAAAAGTTTATACAAAAGTGAATTACGTTGAAGATAAAGTGTATCATTCACCCTATGAATATGTTCAGGATCTGATATCAGCCTTTTATTATGCAAGGACTTTAGACTGGAGAAATAAAAAAGCAGGAGATGTAGTAACTGTGAATTACTTTTATAAAGATAGCTTCTACCCTCTTGAAATCAGATTTGAAGGCAGGGAAGATGTGAGCGTTGAAGCTGGTGACTTCAGAACATTCATATTAAGACCTATGCTTAGGGAAGGTTTTACTTCAAAAACCTCAGATATCTATGTTTATCTCACAGATGATGAAAGAAAAATTCCAGTAAAGGTTAAAATGAAGATCGTGATAGGTTCCTTGGTGGCAGAACTGACAGATTATTCTGGATTAAATGGTCCTCTGGATGCGAAAAAGTAAATTAGAAAGTAGCATTAATCTTTAATGATAAACCGGAACTTTCCGGTGTCGCATGCAACATAATATTTGTATTTTCCCTGATTATAAATTCATTAATTATTACCGACAGAGCAAAAGCCCCTGCAAAGTAGAAAGCATTTCTTGCTCCTGATGACTTATTATCATCGCTATAATTACCGGTAATATTGTTCTTCAGGTTTATTATAGGTTTCCTTAATGAATAAACCAAAATTGCAGAACCTGTACCATATATTGCTCCTGCAAGAACGTCAGATGGATAATGCATACCGAAATAATTTCTTCCATAGGCAACTGTCGCAGCATAGAAGTATATAGGAATGTAAATTTGTGGGTATTCAGGATACCGGAGCAAATATGATGTAGCATTAGCAAATGCAGAGCTGGTATGTCCTGAAGGAAATGAGTATTGATCATCAGTTAAACTTTTCCTTACATAGACATTATTTAGTTTTCTGAAAGGTCTTTTTCTTTTTGCTATAACTTTCGTTGTATATGTGAGGGTAAAGTTTAATATCTGGCTTGACGCAGTTAATACTGCTGAATTCTGGTCGTAGTAATTCCCCAAGTATGAGCTAAAGGCAAGCTGGGTGAGGGGAGTAAGCAATGATACAAGTAAAACTGAACGATCAGTAATATCAAGTAACCTATCTTTAAATTTACTCCGGGAATTGTTTATGGAACGAAATATCCTGATGTCAAGATTTTCTTTGCTAATTATACTTACAGAAGACCGTGTAGCAGTATCTTCTAAAGAGAAAGGCTGTGAATAAATCATTAAAGGAAATGAGACGAAAAAAAATAACTTTTTCATTTTCTTCTTACACTCTTTTTTCTCTTGCTTTCAGTTGTTTTATCCTGAGGCAGAGGATATATTTTCTTATATTGTTCCCAGAAATATATAATATTTTCTACATAATAATAAGGTTCTTTCCAGTTCATAAAGTATCCGGAAGGAGGTTTTCTACCCCAGACTTCAAGGTGTAATGAGTCATTTTCAGGTCCTAACAATTTCAGATACTCTCTTACGATATCCCAATCAAGGTAATTCTGACCGTAATAATAA
>JAOADS010000038.1 GCA_026417195.1 Ignavibacteria bacterium
CCAGATTTCCATCCCTGTGTTTTATCCATATAAGAATACAGATAACAATCCTTTTAGTTTATCAATTTGAATTCTCTGTCTCACCAACCAAATAAATTCCTATGATAAAAAATAATCCAAAGATTATTCCTTCATACAGAGTTTTTTTTTAATTATTATTGAGCTTTTAAAAATGGAAATCATATTGAAAAATAAAATAAACATTCCTGCCGTAATGTTTCTTCTCTTCTTCTCAGAGTGTTTACATTCTCAGAATGAAGAACCTGTTGTAGCAGACACGGTAAAGATAGGAGCTTACATCTTTTCAGTGTATGACCTGGATTTTCCCGGAAATAAAATTAATGTGGACTATTATGTATGGTACGTTGCGAGGGCAGACAGTATGGAACTTCTCCAGTACTTTGAGCCGGTGAATGCTGTGGAATATACGAAATCAAATGAAAGCGATGAAGTTAAAGGAGAGTTAATTTACCAAACAATGAGGATAAACAGTAAAATAAAGAAAGAATGGGATGTCTCAAATTTCCCGTTTGACAGACAAACAATAGAAATTCTGATAGAAGATTATGACAAAGATATTTCAAAACTTGTATTCATTGCCGATACTTCAGCCAGTAAAATTGATAAAGATGTAAAGCTGGAAGGCTGGAATATAACTGACTTTGGAATCAGGGTTGTTGACCATACCTACGAGACAAATTATGGAGACCCGGAACTTTCTCTGGAGGATTATTCGACTTATTCAAGGGCAATCCTGCACTTCACAATAGAAAGGAAAGGTTACGGATTATTTTTTAAACTCTTTATTGGTTTATTCATTTCCGTTCTGATCTCACTTGTAACTTTCTTTATAAATCCGCTTGATCTTGATCCTCGGTTCGGTCTTTCTGTTGGTGCAATATTTGCTGCCATAGCAAGCCAGTATGTAATAGCATCAACTTTACCCCAGAGTGCTACTCTGACATTGGTTGATAAGCTACATGATGTTGCATACATATTCATATTTATATGTATTTCTGTTTCGGCTCTTTCTTTGCATTATATGAAAAACGGAAAAGAAAAGTCTTCAGAAAAACTTGACAGGTACAGCTTCTATATACTTTCAGCCTCATATGTTATTATCACACTATATTTTATCCTAACTGCTATTTAAATAAAAAAATTCAAAAATCTTTTATGACAACACGAAGAGAGTTTTTAAAACAATCATCGGTTCTTGCTGCGGGTGCCTTAGTCTTCCCGCAGATTAAATTCTCCAAGAAACCAAAAGTTATAATAATAGGTGCCGGGTTAGCCGGACTCGCAGCTGCTCACAGATTAAGAAAAAAAGGCTGTGAGGTTACAGTTCTTGAAGCAAGAAGCAGAATCGGAGGAAGAGTTTTTTCCTATAACATAACTGATGATCTCGTAATTGAGCTTGGTGCCGAATGGGTCGGAGCATCTCATGAAAGAGTTATTAACTTATGTGAAGAGTTCGGTCTTATATTGGATAACAATCAGTTTGAAACTCATCTGATATTCGCAGGTCAGTATTTTCCTAAAAAAAACTGGGATTATTCAGCTGAATGGAATAAGAAATTCAGAAAGATCCTTGAAGATTACTCTCAGTTTACAATTGAAGATAAGAAGAAATTAGATAAATTAGACTGGTGGAGATTTCTTGTAAACAACGGAATTGATGAAAGAGATCTACAGATAAGGGAACTGCTTGACAGCACTGACTTCGGTGAAACGATAAGATTTGTTTCAGCCTATGCAGCTCTTGCAGAATATGCTGAATCAAGTGAGAAAAATGAAATGGATTTCAAAATCAGAGGAGGAAATCAGAAACTTGCAGAAAAGCTTGCACAGGCAATAGGTTACGATAATATAAAATTGAAACATAAGGTAGTTTCAGTAAATCAGTCTGCAGATTCAGTCAGCGTTAGTTGTTCCGGAGGTGAGGTTTTTAAGGGAGATTATCTTATTTGTACCGCTCCTACGTATGCATTAACAAAAATAAAATGGGAACCATCACTGCCGGAAGATAAAATTCATGCCCTCAATGAACTGCAGTATGCCCGAATCAGTAAACACGCAGTCTTATTCTCTGAAAGGTTTTGGGAACATGAAGATTTCGATATGGTTACTGATATTTACGGTCATTATTTCTATCATGCTACTAAAAACCAAATTTCAAAACAAGGTGTGCTGATCTCATACACAACAGGTGATAAGGCAGATGTAATAAGCAGACAAAATGACGGATTTAAAACAGATATGATATGCCAGTCACTTAAACCTGCATTTGGTGATATTTCCGGTAAAATATTAAGACATGTAAATTACTATTGGGGAACGGATGAGTATTCAAAGGGAGCATATGCGCTTTACGGTAGAGGGCAGTGGTTTACAGTTATGCCGGTTCTGAAAAAAAGATTTATGAACACATTTTTCGCAGGAGAACATCTTGCAGACTGGCAGGGTTTTATGGAAGGAGCTATAGTAAGCGGAGAAGAAGCTGCAGATGAGATATTGTATTAGCCCATCAGAATAGCAAGTATTATATAAACAATAACTAAAATTTTCTTTAACATATTTATTTCAACAGGTAATATCGTTAAATAATTCCTATGAGTAAAAAAATCCTGGTACTATGTACAGGTAATTCATGCAGTTTTCAGATGGCTGAGGGTTACCTGAAGTCTTTAAATAAGAACCTAGAGGTATATTCAGCCGGAACTAAACCAGCCGAAAAAGTTAATCCTCTGGCAGTTAAGGTAATGAAGGAAATCGGTATTGATATAAGCCACCATTATCCGAAAGACGTGGAGCAGTTTGTAAGTCAGTCATTTGATTATGTCATTACTGTATGTGATAATGCAAAAGAAACTTGCCCCGTTTTCCATGGAAAAGTAGGTGAAATCATACATAAGGGATTTGAAGATCCCGCTGAAGCTAAAGGAGAAGAATCTGAAGTGATCGGGATATACAGAAGGGTCAGAGACGAAATAATTAGTGAACTCAGGAATTTTGTAGAGTCAAGGTTCTGAGACACTTACCAGCTATAACAGGCTTCTCCTTTGAGTTATATGGTATTTTATTTGTATTTATGGATGAATGAATATGTGAGCCTATTAAAAACAGAGCGATAAGAGCTAAATGAAATAAAACCGAAAGTGATAAGCCTTTAAAAGTAAATTCTTTTATATAAGGTTTAAGTTCTGATGTTACCGGGATTGCCTTTTCTTTATCCATAGTTACTAATTAATACCAGACTCATCCTGCATTTGTTCCGAAATTCTTTACATAATCATAAATTTCGTATTGTGATCTGTGAGGCTCTCCGTTAGCCTTTACAAATGAATTGATCTGCTTTTCATCAATTATCCTGGCTTTCTGATTATCTCTGAGTTTTATGTTAACTATATCCCTGACAAACTTTTTAACATTTTCATCATAAACAGGAAAGGCAACTTCAATTCTTCTGCTGAGATTTCTTCTCATCCAGTCTGCAGAAGACATGTATATCTTTTCATTACCTCCGTTGTGAAATATATAAACCCTGTCATGTTCCAGAAAACGATCCACTATGCTGATTGCCCTGATATTTTCACTGAATGGTTTTACCCCCGGAACGAGACAGCATATACTTCTTATAATAAGGTTTATCCTTACTCCAGCCCTGTTTGCCTCATAAAGCTTCTTTATCATGCGATCATCTTCAAGACTGTTTGCCTTGATGATTATCTCAGCGTATTTCCCGGCACGGGCATTGGAAATTTCATTGTCAATCATATCTACAAATGCCTGCCTCATTCCAAACTGAGCAACCAGAAGATGTTTGAATTGGAAATCTTTTTTTCTTGACTCAAGGAAATCAAATACTTTCTCAACCTCTGAAGTTATCCGTCTGTCTGATGTGAAAAGTCCGTAATCTGTGTAAACTCTGGCAGTTGATTCATTGAAATTACCTGTAGAGAGATATGCATATTGTTTTATCCCGCCATTTTCTTGTCTTTCGATCAAAGCAAGTTTCGCATGAACTTTTATTCCGGGCAGGCTATATAAAACCTTTACTCCGGCTTTACCCATTTCTTCAGCACTTTTTATATTTATTTCCTCATCAAACCTTGCCTTAATTTCAACAAATGCTGTTACCTTCTTGCCGCGGTTTGCTGCTTTAATTAGTGAACTCACAACCTTTGAGTTTTTTGCAACTCTGTACTGAGTTATCTTGATTGACTTAACGTCGGGATCCCTCGCGGCTGCCTCCAGCATATTAAGCACACAGTCGTAACTGTGATATGGGAAATAACAGATTCTGTCTTCCCCGCCCCATGATTCAAATATCTTCTCTCTCTTTTCAAAACCTTTGAGAGGTATAGGTTTCATTTCTTTGTAGTTCAGTTCCTTATATCCCGGATTCGGGAAGTTAAAGAAGTCACTGAAATTATGGTATCTTGCTGCAGGATAAAGGTCTTCCTTACTCAGCATAAGAGCTTCGCGCAGATAATTGAGGAAATCCGAAGGCATTTCTCTGTCATAAAGAAAACGTGAGGGAGCTCCGCTGAGGCGTTTGGCAAGAGACTTTTTTATTTTTTCAAGCAGATTACCGGAAAACTCATCTTCTATATACAGTTCAGCATCTCGGGTAAGTTTAATAGCATAAGACTCATGGATATGATATCCGTTGAAAATCTGGGGAAGGAATAACCTGATCACATCATCGAGAAATATTATGTAATTTGAACTTCCTTCCTTTGGCAGAAGAATGAACCTGTCAAGATGATTACTTGGTATTTCCACCAATGCATAAACTGAACGTCCCTTCTTCTGAAAACCATTTCTCTTTTTCTTCTTAGCTGATAGCCTTACAGCCAGATAAAGCCTCTGATTCCTTAGAAAAGGTATTATTTTACGTTTTATTATTATCATCGGCATTATGTGAGGTATTATCTGAGACTGAAAGATATCCTTAAGATATTCCTTTTGTGACTGGTTAAGCTGCTTATGGTTAATAAGGTTAATATTATACTTCAGTAATTCCGGTCTGATTTCATTCTGATAGGTTTCAGAATGTTCTTTCTGCAGTTTTACTACTGTTTTGTGAATCTTATTCAACAAATCCGGTACATCAAAGTCCAGTTCTCTCTGTGAACGTTTCTTTAAGTTAAGCAGTGATCTGAGTGATGCAACACGAACTCTGAAGAATTCATCCAGGTTGGAGGAAAATATAGCAAGAAACTTTATTCTCTCGTAAAGGGGCACAGATTTATCTTTCCCTTCCTGAAGAACCCTGTGATTGAAACTAAGCCAGCTTAACTCTCTGTTAAAAAACTTATCCACTGGACTTTTTATATTTCTTCGGATATTCAAAATATATAAGGTCTCCTTTCAAACCTTTTTGAAAATCTGTTTCATTGAAATCTACCCTAACTATTCCGCATGTCGGAATATTATCAATTCCGGCACCTGTAAGCAGATTTACAAATTCAGTTATTCCCGGATTATGGCTGACTAACATAATTTTCTTATGAGATATTAAATATTTCTCCATAACCTTGAGAACATTTTCTGGTGAAGGCATGTATAGGACTTTATCTGTAATTATTTTCTCAACTGGATAACCAATTTCTTCAGCAAGTATCAGGGCTGTATCATATGCACGCTTTGCCTGGCTTGTAACTATAATTTCCGGAAACTCATTTTTACTCCTGAGAACCTTACCCATCAGTGGTGCAGATTTCTTTCCCCTTTTATTCAGAGGACGCTCTTCATCATCAAGCGAAGGATCATCCCAGCTTGACTTCGCATGTCTTACAAAAATCACACTTTTCATTATATGCAAAAATATCCAAATGATTTAATTATAAAAGCAGAAAACGATAATATGATTGTTAAAATATGATTAAATTATTAAGGGCTTTTAGATTTACGTTTAGTTATAGCTTTTATCTTTGAAGTAATTTCCCTGCCAGACTCTTTATCGTAACTCATAAGAACAGCTACTGATCTTGTTGACTCGAACTTGCTTAATGTAATTTTAATTATGCTCATGATAGGAACTGACAAAACCATACCAACTATTCCCCAGACATATCCCCAGAATATAAGTGAAAAAAGCAGAAGAAGAGGGCTTAAGTCAAGCTGATCACCTAAATATTTAGGCTCAAGTATATTGCCTATTACGTTCTGCACAATAATCAGAAGTATAATTATTATCACAGGTGTAATGAGATTATCAAACTGAAGGACAGCTATCAGACCGGGAAGAATAGTGGAGATAAGCGAGCCAATGTTAGGAACGTAATGGCTGAAGAAACACAGAAATGCCCACACGATGTAAAAATCAACACCAAATGCCCAGAGTATGAAACCAAATATTACAGCCTGAATAAAATTTATCAGGGTTTTGCCAACAAGGTATTTTTTTACATCAGCGAATATTTCATTAAGTATTTCTGATATTTTGTATGCTTTTTCAACATTATATGCATTTTTTATCCTCTGGCGTATGCTTCCCATCTCTGATAAAAGGAAAACTACATAAATCAGTATCAAAACGAAATCACCGAAAATTCCAAGTATACTGGTGAACAGGCTTGTAAGAAATCCGGTAATTGAGCCTTGCATCAAGAGATTCTTCAGGTTAAGCGATTCGTGCATCTTGCTTATATCTTCATCAGAAAGGCGAAGGAAATTATACAATGTATTTATAAGATTCCGGAATTTTTCTTCATATTTGGGAAGGTCTGCAGAAAACGTGTTCACACTTGTGAATATGAACAGGCTGGTGATATTTGCTACAGCTACTATGATCAGAAGGATTAAAATTATAGCTACAAAACCGGGTATTTTTTTGTTTTTCAGGAAATCGTATAAAGGTTCAAAAATAAATGACAGGATAATTGCAATAAAAAAAGGAATGAGAATTGATTTCAGCGTACTTAAAACAACATAAGCGAATATGATTATAGCTATAACTGCTATTATTGTTAATGCTTTATTTTTCTCTTTCATATCAGTTTTTCCTGAAAACTTTTATATTGATTTCCTCCCAGCTTGTCTGGTCAGCTATCATGTAATCTATGAATTCTCTTGAACATTTATATTCTTCGCCTTCTTTCCTGTATTTATACAACGGGATGCTGAGGCAGTTATTTATACCATCATAATTGTATTCTCTGACAAGTTCCACAGAAGGCATTGACTCAAGCTCTTTAAGCAATACGTTTTCCTCTACAAATGGAGAACCTTCAAGATAGTGTGACCAGACAATAATAGCCTTTTCATATGTTTCAAGATTTTTCTGGGTAAGAGGTCTGAAAGTTTTTCCTCCGGTCTGAGGCTCATCAAGTGAATTTGCAAGCTGATGGAGGTTTGATAATATTATGTAATCCGGATATCTCTCTTTTACAAATTCCCTGATCTCATCACATACCTTCTCGATCTCGAACTTGTTATGGAAAGGAGTTGCATAAGGACCCAGTATAAACATTATTAACAGAAACATCAGAGCCATTATATATCTGAGAACTGTATTTTTGATTTTTTCGTAAAGATAATCCATGCCAGCTGCTGAAACAATTCCAAGCATAGGACCTACAACAGCAACATACCTTAGCTGTCCTATGCTGCATGTAAGTTCAAGTCCTTTCAATGCAAAAAGTGTCTGAATTAAAATTCCTGTAAAAAAGAAAAACAGAGGCAGGGCATATGTTTTAATTTCATTTCTTAAGAAAATTACGATCAGTGCTGTTAAAAAGAAAAACACCTGAAGAATTCCGTAAATCTTAGGTGCCCTGAAAATATAATAATACCAGTCTATTCCGCCTTCTATTCTTGGAAGCCTTGAGTGAAGAGTCATGTCATGGAAAAACTGAAGTGGATTCATAGTAATTAAAGTTGTGTAGAAATACCATAACAATGGACCTGTAGTTACCAAAGGCAGGACTCTGTAATTTTTTCTGAAAGCATATATAAGGAAATATATACATGCAACGTAAAAATATTCAGTTCTAAATATAAAAATCAAAGATGAAACAATCATAACCGAAACCGGCTTATTTTTCAGGAACAGATAGTAAGATAACACTATCAGAAAAGCAGCAGGTAGTTCTGCCAGTGAAGTATAAGAAATGTTGAAAAGAACGGGTTGGAAACCTGTTACAGGTATAATCCATTCAGCATTTTTCAGCTTATGAAGTTTAAGTATTTTATAAGTGAAATAAATTGTTAATATAAAGATGAATGCTGACGTTATCTGTACGCCCTTCAACCCAAACTGAGCAGGAATTGCAAATAACAAAACTCTGCCCATTCTGTGCCATGCTCCTGTGGATTTGTCATAACTTTCCAGATAGTGTCTGTTATAATTATAGTGGCTTGAGTCATCTATGAAATAAAAACCATCGGAATTGTAAATCCATACTGAGAGGATAACACCCAACAGTAACCAGAAAAAACACAGAAGTATTTTATTGCTTTGTTCTTCTTTAAGCACTTATTCCTAACTAAAAAGGCAGTTTCTTTTTAAACTGCCTGTTGCTTATTCTCATACCGAGCTGGCGACGGGATTCGAACCTGCGACCTGCTGATTACGAATCAGCTGCTCTACCAGCTGAGCTACGCCAGCAAATAGCTTTTAATACCTATACCATTCAGGTTTATACGGACCTTCAACATCTACTCCAATGTACTTAGCCTGTTCTTCTGTAAGTTTCTCAAGCTTAGCTCCGATTTTATCCAGATGAAGTTTTGCAACCTTTTCATCAAGATGTTTGGGCAGAACATAAACCTTGTTATCATACTTATCATGATTCTGCCAAAGTTCTATCTGTGCGAGGACTTGGTTTGTAAATGAATTACTCATAACAAATGAAGGATGTCCCATAGCACAGCCAAGATTTACAAGCCTGCCTTCTGCCAGCACTATTACTTCCTTACCGTCTATGTTATATATGTCAACCTGAGGTTTTACGTTTATCTTAGTATGACCGTAATTACTGTTAAGCCATGCCATATCAATTTCATTGTCAAAATGCCCGATGTTGCATACGATTGCTTTGTCCTTCATTGCCCTGAAGTGCCTCTCAGTAATTATGTTGATATTTCCCGTTGCAGTAACAAGTATATCGCATACTTTAGAAGCCTCATCCATAGTTGTAACCTGAAATCCGTCCATAGCAGCCTGTAGTGCGCAGATAGGGTCAATTTCAGTTATCATTACTCTTGCACCTGCACCTCTTAAACTTTGAGCTGAACCTTTGCCTACATCACCATAGCCCGCTACAACAGCTACCTTACCGGCTATCATAATGTCTGTAGCACGTCTGATTGCATCCACGAGTGATTCCCTGCATCCGTATTTGTTGTCAAATTTTGACTTGGTTACTGAGTCGTTAACATTTATGCAAGGCAGTGGAAGTTTCCCGTTTTTCATTCTCTCGTATAACCTGTGAACTCCTGTTGTAGTTTCCTCGGATATTCCTCTGATACCGGGAATCAGTTCAGGATATTTATCAAGAACCATATTTGTCAGATCCCCTCCGTCATCAAGTATCATATTGAGCGGACGGTCAAATGACTCAAAGAAAAGAGTCTGCTCTATACACCAGCTGAATTCTTCCTCAGTCATACCTTTCCACGCAAATACCGGAATACCTGCTTTGGCAATTGCTGCAGCTGCGTGATCTTGAGTGGAAAATATATTACAGGATGACCATCTGACTTCAGCACCGAGATCAACAAGTGTTTCTATCAACACTGCTGTCTGAATTGTCATATGTAGACAACCTGCTATTCTTGCTCCCTTAAGAGGTTTGGAAGATTTATATTCCTCCCTCACAGCCATAAGTCCCGGCATTTCTGCTTCAGCGAGTCTGATTTCCTTTCTTCCCCATTCCGCAAGTGATAGGTCTTTTACTCTGAATTTTTCAAGTTTTAATTCTTTTTCAAGTGTTCTTGTCATTTCCTATGATTTTAATTTTTCATTATTTTTTCAAATGCTTTTACAAAATTATTAAATGCATCTTCGTCATACAAGCATAAAATTACCTTTTCAAGCGAAGATGATTCTTTGTTTTTTTCTTTTTCTCTGAAAAAAGATATAACAGCTGATACTATAACCTCAGAGCTTTTATCAATAGGATATCCGAATATCCCTGAGCTGATAGCCGGCAATGCTATAGATTTGAGTTTCTTTTTTTCTGCAACTTCCAGTGAAGATTTTACAGCACTTGAAAGTTTCTCAGCTTCGCCTGAATTACCGTCTTTATATCTGGGACCTACTGCGTGGATAACGTGCTTAGCTTTGAGCTTCCCGCCTGTAGTAATAACAGCACCGCCTGTAGGAACGTTTCCTATATTTCGCGACTCTTCCTGTATTATCATGCCTCCTTTTCTGACAATTAAAGCTGCCAGTCCTCCGTGATGCATTAGAAAGTTATTTGCCGGATTAACTATAGCATCAGTCTCAAGAGATGTTATATCGGCTTTTATAATTTCAATTTCAGTGTTGCCTATTTTTGATTTCATCAGCTGATGATTTTTATTCCTAGTTCCCTGAGTTGTTTTTCATCAACCTCACTGGGACAGTTATCCATAAGTCCCACTGCACTTGTTGTTTTTGGGAAAGCTATAGTTTCCCTTATGTCTTTAGTTCCGCAAAGAGTTGCAACTATTCTGTCAAATCCTAACGCAAAACCTCCGTGCGGAGGTGCTCCGTAACGAAAAGCATCTAACAGGAAACCAAATTTCTCCTTTTGTTCCTTTTCTCCGAGATTAAGTATTCTGAAAACCTTTTCCTGTATTTCTCTTTTGTGAATTCTTATTGAACCTGAGCCGAATTCACTTCCGTTGCAAACCAGATCATATGATAAAGCCCTTATACTTTCAATTTCATTTCTGTTATCTGAATCAAGTTTATTCTGATCCTCAGAATGAGGCATAGTGAATGGGTGATGCTCTGCAACGAAACGACTTTCTTCCTCATCAAATGCGAAAAGCGGAAAATCATTTACCCATAGAAAACAGTCAGTAGAGTTATCCGTAAGATTAAACATTTCTGCCAGTTTCAGACGAAGTTCGCCAAAGGTTTTGAATATCTTGGTTTTTTCTCCTGAAAGTATGAAAACTGTATCACCTGACTTTGAACCTGATTTTGCCAGTATCTTCTTCAATGTTTCCTCTGCTATATACTTTGACAGTGGAGATGTTACTTTATCCTGTTCATATTTGATATAAGCTAGTCCTCCGACTTTCATCTCTTTTACGAAGAGAGTAAGCTGGTCAATGAGTTTCCTGGTAACATCTTTGGAAACAAGATTTACGCAAGCCACGACGCCGCCGGAATTAACTATTTCGTCAAATACCCTGAAGCCACTTCCTTTGACCAGTGATGTAATATTTTCAATCTGCGATATTCCTTTTATTCTTAAATCCGGTTTATCACTTCCGTATTTACTTATAGCCTCGTCATAAGAAATTATTTTAAAAGGCTGGGGGAGTTCAATATTTTTAATTTCCTTCCAGACTCTGCAGATCAAGCCTTCTACTACGTTAAACACATCCTTCTCATCAACGAAACTCATTTCAAGGTCAATCTGTGTGAACTCGGGTTGTCTGTCAGCTCTCAGATCTTCATCCCTGAAACACTTACATATCTGCACATAGCGGTCAATCCCTCCTATCATGAGAATCTGTTTATATGTCTGAGGTGACTGTGGCAGAGCATAGAACTTGCCTTTATGAATTCTCGACGGGACAAGATAATCTCTTGCACCTTCAGGCGTGGATTTCATCAGGATAGGAGTTTCAACTTCAATGAAACCTTTTTCTTCAAAATATTTATGAACTATATGATAAACTCTGTTTCTTAATATAAGGTTATCTGCGATTCTCCTGCGTCTCATATCAAGGTATCTGTATCTGAACCTTAGCTCCTCTGAAGCCTTCACATCTTCTTCTATTACAAAAGGAGGTGTTTCTGAAGAATTAAGTATCTCTATCTTTTCGGCTAAAATTTCTATTTCTCCTGTCGGCATAGATGGATTCGGAGAAGTTCTTTTCTGAACCTTACCGGATACGGAGACAACATACTCAAGCCCGAGTTCCTTTGCCAGATTATATGGACTGTCCAGCTCAGGCGTAAAGGTAACCTGAGTAACACCAAATCTGTCCCTGATATTAACAAAGATTAGTTTCCCCAGATCCCTTATGTCTGAAACCCATCCGTTAAGAACCACAGTTTTACCGAGGTCACTTAAGCGTAATTCACCACAAGTATGAGTTCTTTTGGAAAATTGCATAGAATTGCAAAGTTAGCTATAAATTAGCTGGCTTTCAATGAAAAGGAATTTGTGCAGGTTCAGGAAAATCTTAAAATAAAAAAGCATCCGCCTCTAAGCGGATGCTTTAAGACATCAAAAAAAGCTAAAATTATTTCAGGAGTACCATTTTCCTTGTATCAATGAATCCCTCTGTTTCCAGAACATAGAAATAAACTCCGCTTGCAAGCCCGCCACCATTAAAGCTGACCATATATGTGCCTTCTGATAGAATTTCGTTCGCCAATACAGCTATTTCTCTTCCTGAAATATCATAAACCCTGAGCTTGATTAGCTGAGGACGTGCAACATCAAATTTTATAACTGTATTTGGATTGAAGGGATTGGGATAGTTGTTATACAGAGAAAATTTTTCCGGTACATTACCATTAATCTGAATTATACCTATCGGTAACCTCTTTATCACAATAAGAAAAGTATTGGTCGACGGTAAAGTATCAAGTCCGTTGAATGCAAAAGCTCTCCATGTACAAATCACTGAATCTCCGTTTGTTCCCATAGTGGCTGCTAAGCTGTCAAGCTGACTCTTTCTGAGTGAAGCAACTGAGTCCAGTCCGTTACTGTTGCTGTTGAATGAATATTCCGTAAGTGTACCTACTTTCTTGATCTTAATGTGATATTTAACAGTTGGACTTGTACTTGCCCTGTTCCAGGTGAAATTCACCGGTGAAGGATCATTTGATGAAACCGTTACCTGAGAATTATGAGGAGGTGAAACAAGAGAAAAGTTATTCATCGGAACACCTTCAACGCGAATGTAATTTACCACGGTTTTTGTGTTTGAACCAAATGAATTAGTAGTGGTTAATGAAACGGTGTAACTGCCCGTTGCAGTATAAGTAATTCCAGTAGGATTCTGAGCAGTTGAGGATGATGGTGTGGCACCGGGAAAACTCCAGCTCCACGAAGTTGGATTATAGGCAGTAAGGTCAAAGAAATTTACTACTCCTCCTCCAAGCGGAAGGTTTGCTGTATCTGATGTGAAATTTGTCAAAGGAGCCTGACCTGTCTGATCGTTCATTCCATCAAGTGTCATTGGATTCAGGTTCAATGGATCAAGCCAGTTCTTTAGCTGATTACTCGGACTTCCACCGTAATCCCATGACACAGATAGCTTACCGAAATATTTAAGTACTCCCTGAGGATTCTCACAGTTTGACTGTGTTCCGCCGAGGTTTTGTCCGACTACTCTTTTATTCTGATCATAGAGAGGGCAGCCTGATGAACCCCCTTCAGTCATTCCGTGGTCCCAGATTACTCTCCAAAATGCGTTCGGAAGTCTGCCGCCAAAGCCGTTTGAATTCACTGCTGCATGTGTGTCAACTGCGATTTTCTTTACAGCGCCACCGGGATGGTGTATAGCAGTTGAGTTAAGGGGAACATTACCACTTCTGTCCCAGCCGTTGAAATATGCGTGATATGATGCCGGCAACGGTCCGTTGATTTCAACTAACCTGAAATCTGTTCCGTATAATGAAGCCCTTAAGGTGGCACCTGACAGGGTCTGATTAAGGTTACCCATTGAACCCCAGCAGGTTGCATTTTCATAATTGAAGTAAAACACCATGCTGTTATGGTTATCCGGAGAACAGTGTTCCGCAGTAAGATAATAAAGTTTCCTGTCCTGAGCTGTGTTATTCATCAATGATCCTGAACATAAATAACTTCCGCTGCCTTGCATAAATGTGATTCTTGTAACAGATCTTTTCTGATTCACCCACGGTGCACCTATAGGACAATTTATGTTTATATTACATGCAAGTTCTTCTGTATTCAAGTATCCGAATATATCCCTGTAAGCATGCACTACGTG
>JAOADS010000039.1:0-4890 GCA_026417195.1 Ignavibacteria bacterium
GTGTATCAAGTCTTTTTAATTCAGACAAATGTTTAATCAAACTCAGATTATGTTCTACTGTCTTGCCGAAACCTATACCCGGATCCAATATCAGCTGTTTAATACCGGCAACATTTGCTTTCCATGCAACATTTTCAAAATAGGAAACTACTTCAGGTAATAAATCATCATAATGAGGATTATCCTGCATGTTTTTAGGCTTTCCCTTTATGTGTGAGGCAATTGCAGTAGAATTATGTTTCGCGATCACTGCAGTCATATTTTCATCGAAATTTAAACCGCTGATATCATTAACAATCAGAGCTCCGCACCTCAGAGCTTCATCTGCTACCTCTGAACGATAAGTATCAACTGATATAGGGATTTTAACTTCTTCTGAAACTTTCTTAATAACAGGGATAACACGACTTAGTTCTTCATCAACTGATATTTCATCAGAGCCCGGTCTCGTTGACTGCCCGCCTATATCTATGAAATCTGCTCCTTCTGCTTCAATTTCCTTGGCTCTTTTCAGTGCATCGGCTGGGTTCAGATATTTCCCGCCATCGGAAAATGAGTCCGGCGTTATATTAAGAATTCCCATTACGTGAACCCTGGAGCTTAAGTCGTATATCTTTTTACCTATCTGATATGAAAAATTATCGTTCATAGTTAAAGATTTTTAATTTCTTCATTCTCTATTTTAGAAAACAGTATCTCCGGTTTATTTAACCGATGATCTTCTTTTAAAGCAACAGCATATGCATCACTCCATTTTAAATCGCTTCCGCTCATATTCATCATCTTTAGCATTTTCATTGAGGTGAACGGCAGAACAGGATTAAATAAAATCGCAAAACTGTAACACAGCTGCAGACACGTATTGATTATTACACCACATCTTTGCTTATCATGTTTTATAACATTCCAGGGTTCTGTATCGTTGAAATATTTATTTGCTTCTCTCGCAAGATTCATCGTCTCCGAAACTGCATCTTTAAATTTGTAATTTTCATAATAAGATGCAATACTTTCAGAGTATGATTTTAATTTACTCAGTATTTCTTTATCAATAGGTTGATATTCACCTGAAAGCGGCGGAACCATTAAATCAAAGTACTTATCAGAAAAAATAAACGTGCGGTTAACAAAATTACCAAGTATAGCAGCAAGTTCATTGTTGTTCCTTGCCTGAAGATCTTCCCAGTAAAAATCTGTATCTTTATTCTCGGGCATGTTGGATGCAATAGTATATCTTATACTATCGGGATTGAATTTCTCAACAACATCTTTTACATAAATTGCATGTCCCTTGCTTTTTGACTGTTTGCTACCTTCAAGATTCATAAACTCATTTGCAGGTATGTTATCCACAAGGACAAAATCACCATGAGCCATAAGCATAGCCGGGAAAAAAATCGCATGAAAAACTATATTATCCTTACCAAGGAAGTGGACAAGCTTAGTGTCAGAACTCATCCAGTATTCCTTCCATTTATCGGTATCTCCTTTGCTTGCAAAATACTCTTTAGTATTAGAAATATAACCAATCGGAGCCTCAAACCAGACATACAGTACCTTATCTCTGTAATCTTCCAGCGGAACAGGTACACCCCATTTAAGATCTCTTGTAATTGCCCTATCCCTCAGTCCAGACTTAAACCATCCCTTGCAGTAATTTAGAACGTTAGCTTTCCAGTTACTTTTGGTACTCATCCATTCTTCAAGCTTCGTCTGAAATTTACTGAGCGGAAAGTAGAAATGAGAGGACTCTTTAACAACGGGGCGGTCACCGGTAATTTTAGAGCGTGGATCAATCAGTTCAAGAGGAGAAAGTGTAGTCCCGCAACTCTCACATTCATCCCCTCTTGCTTCTTCATATCTGCAATGAGGACAGGTTCCAATTACAAACCTGTCTGCAAGGAACCTACCTTCCTGTTCTGAGTAAAGCTGTTTTTCTGACTTAAGGTATAGCAAGCCTTTGTCATAAAGCTTTTTGAAAAATTCCTGAGAAGTTTTTTTGTGAATTTCAGAGGAAGTGCGTGAGTAAATATCAAATGATACACCAAGAGCTTCGTAAGCCAGCTTATTTGCAAAATGATATTTGTCTATTATTTCTTGTGGAGTTTTGCTTTCCTGAATTGATGTCATTTCAATAGCAGTTCCGTATTCATCTGAACCACAAATATATATTACATCATACCCGGAAAGCCTCAGATATCTCACATACATATCAGCTGGAAGTATTGAGCCTGCTATATGCCCGAGATGAGTATAACCATTTGCATATGTCAGTGCAGAAGTTACAAGTATTCTTTTATAATGTTTTTTAATCATTTGCAACTATCTAATATATCCAAAGTTGAAAGAAAAAGCCCTGTAATAATTTATGCAAGAAAAAAGATTTAATTCCTATTTAATTTTGATTTGCCTTTCTAAATTCATCAGCAGCTTTGAAGTCTTTAAAAGAAAAACGTATAACTTCTTTTGAAAATGTAACATCAAATGAAGGTGGATTGAAGATATAAATAACTCCGGGCAAAACCAGAAATAAAATAAATATCAAAACTTTTCATATAAACTTATGTAATTTTATGGATTACTTTTACCACATGAAATACAAACATCAGGAAATACTATCTTTTGAGTTAACTGAAGCTCTATATCATAAGTCATATGATATTCAATTGACAGTTTCTATAACTTCCCTGAAAGATTTCAGAAACATATCTGCGTGCTCTGTGGTAATAATAAGGGGAGGAAGTAATCTTATTACATTCCCGCTTGCAGAATTAACAAGAACACCTTTTTTAAGCATCTCCGCCACGACCACATCTGCATTGAAAGAAAGTTCAGCTCCTATCATAAGTCCCTTACCTCTCACCGAAATCAGTTTAGCCGGATATCTTCTGCTTAAATCTTCGAGGCCTCCCAGAATGTATTCTCCAATATTTAGTGAATTTCTCATCAGCTCTCTTGTCACTATTTCATTAATAACCACAAAACCCGCAGCGCATGAAACAGGATTACCTCCGAAAGTAGAGCCGTGATCGCCGGGAGAAAACACATCTGCAACCTTTGCATTTCCTAACATTGCTCCAAGTGGTAATCCTCCACCGAGTCCTTTCGCAACAAGAACTAAATCTGGTTTAAGTCCGAAATGCTCAAATGCAAAAAACTTACCTGTTCTGCCCATACCGGATTGTATTTCATCAGCTATGAGTATAAATCCGAACTTCTCATGCAGATAATTAAGTTCTCCTGCAAATTCGTCTGTTATAAGATTTACACCTCCTTCACCCTGTATGCATTCAATAAATACTGCCGCAGTCTCATAGTTTAAAGCATTGTTAAGCTCACATGGAGAATTGAACTCAACATGTAAAACATCTGAAAGTAAAGGTTGAAAAGATTCCCTGTATCTTTCTTTGGCAGTCAGAGAAAGTGAACCCATAGTCCTTCCGTGGAATGATCCTGTAAAAGATATCAGTGTCTTTCTCGGTGTACCCCTGAAATACTTCCTGACAATCTTTATGGATGCTTCAGTTGCCTCAGTGCCTGAGTTGGTGAAGAAAATTTTTGAATATCCTGTAAGGGTAATGAGTTTCTCTGCTAGCTGAGACTGACTTTCCTGATAGAAATAATTTGAAAGGTGAATATACTTAGAAATCTGTCTTTCAATAGCATCAATCACTGAAGTGTTTCCGTATCCGAGTAAATTAACTCCCAGACCTCCAGCCATATCAAGAACGTGTCTGTTATTTTTCAGGATCAGATACGGTCCTTCTGCTTGAATTACAATTTCATCAAGTCTTTTATATGTATTAAAGAAATAATCTGTCAACTTATAAGTCTAACAAGATAAGAAAAATCTTTTATGCTCCTAAAAAATTCTTTCTTGGTTGAATTATTATAAATTACAAAATCTGCAAGAGAAAGTTTTCTTTCATCACTCATCTGATAAGACATTAATCTCAGGGCTACTTCCCTTGATAATTTTCTGGTTTTGATTACTCTCTCCAGACGTATTTTTTTATCCGCATATATCAATAAAATGTAATCAAATTTCCTGTAATATGATGACTCAAAAACTATGGCGGACTCTACAAAAACTATATCACCATAAAATTTCCTTATCATATCATCGATAGTTTTTATAACATATGGATGAACTATATTGTTAACTTTTTCTATTGTTTTTCTGTCCGAAAAAAAAACTTTCCTTGCCTTAGACTTCGAAAATCTGCCGCTTTTTGAATAAAGGTCTTTCCCGAAGTTTTCGATCAATTTATTTCTTAAGGATCTATTGCTTTTATAGAGCTCGTGGGTAACTTTATCGGCAGATATCACATAATGGCCAAGTTTCATAAGATATTCTGAGGCAAGGGATTTCCCGGAACCCATACCTCCGGTAACAGCAATTAAAACTTTACTTCGCATAGGCAACTGAGCGGCGTTCCCTTATAACAGTAACTTTTATCTGCCCCGGATATTCCATCTCCTCCTGGATCTTTGAAGCAATGTCAACAGAAAGCTGATCTGCAAGGGCATCGCTTACTTTGTCATGTTCAACTATAACCCTGACTTCCCTTCCAGCCTGTATAGCATATGTCTTTCCTACACCTTCAAACGACTTAGCTACTTCCTCAAGTTTAGCTAATCTTTTTACGTAACCTTCAACTGATTCCCTCCTTGCACCTGGTCTTGCTCCGCTGATAGCATCACATGCCTGAACTATCACAGCAATGGGACTTTCCATCTCCATATCTTCGTGATGAGCACCTATAGCGTTAATTACAACCGGATGCTCGCGATATTTTTTAGCCAGCTCATAGCCAAGTATTGCGTGAGGACCTTCCACATCACGGTCAACAACTTTCCCTATATCGTGCAGTAACTGTCTCTTATACA
>JAOADS010000039.1:4900-13776 GCA_026417195.1 Ignavibacteria bacterium
TCTTTTAGCTAATATGGGATCTAAGCCAAGCTCCACAGCCATAATACCACAGAGATGCGAAACCTCTATACTATGTTGAAGCAGATTCTGTCCGTAACTTGAACGATACTTCATCTTACCGATCAGTTTTATAAGCTCCGGGTGTACACTTCTCAACCCACACTCCATAACTGCATTTTCTCCGATCCTGATTATCTCCTCCTCAAGTTCCTTCTTTACTTTCTCAACAACTTCCTCTATTCTTGTAGGATGGATTCTACCGTCAGCAATAAGCCTTTCCATTGCAATTTTAGCAACTTCTCTTCTGAACGGATCAAAAGCTGAGATAGTTATAGCTTCCGGAGTGTCATCAACTATTATGTCAACACCTGTTGCAGCTTCGAAAGCCCTGACGTTTCTTCCTTCCTTACCTATGATTCTGCCTTTAAGCTCATCGCTTTGAATATTCAGGACACTTACAGTCGTTTCAACTGAATGATCGGCTGCGCTTCTCTGTATAGCCTGAATGATCAGGTTACGCGATAAACGTTTAGCTTCAAGTCTCATCTCATCTCTGATTTCTTTAAGCCTTGATGCTGCCTGAACTTTAGTTTCCTCTATAAGGTTGTTCATAAGCAATTCTTTTGCCTCATCTGTAGTCATTCCGGAGATTTTCTCAAGCTGAAGATTTTGTTCATTGATTAACTCTTCAAGATGTTTCTCTTTTTCAAGACTCTGGGCAAGCTTTTCGTTTAATTCAACTTCAAGCTTCTGCAGTTTTTTCTCTTTCTTGGAAGTTTCTTCTATCCTTTTAACCAAGGTTTCTTCTTTTGACTGAAGTTCCTTTTCGAATGCTTTCAGTTTGTTTTTCTTGTTTTGGTATTCAGCATCAAACTCCTGTTTCTTTCTATACCATTCATCTCTGACTTCAAGAAGTTTTTCCTTCTTCAGATTCAGAGCTGCCTTCTGTCCATCTTCAATAATTCTCTTAGCCTGTTCCTCTGCACTCATTAGCTTGCTTCGGGTTACCTTGTTATGAAATACCCATCCCAAGTAAAAAGTAGCTGCACACAAAACTACTATAAGTGGTATTAATATATAAATTTCTGTAAGCATAGTTTATGTCTCCGTAATTTTCTGATATAATTTTATAAAAAAAAACCGCACACAGCATTAAACCATAGCGAAAGAGTTATAGAACCCTTTTTTAAATACAGTGGGTGAGTGCCGAAATGTCTTTTAACGTCCACTGTCCATCCGAACTCTCAACTTGGTTGAGCGATGAATTCCTGCCATCGGCAGGATGAGGCCTGTAATTGACATTTTGCACGAGCAGTCTCCCCCATTAAATAGTGTTGGTTCTATTTAATTTTTGGCTACGACTAAGCCGGTGCGGTAAACTTGTTTGTTATTGCAAAGAACTTTAAATCTGTAAAATCAGGTATTATTTTCTATGTATTCGTTGATTTCCTTTACTTGATTGCTTAATCCACTGATTAATGACTTATAGTTTTGATCAAGCTGAAACATGGAATTTTTTTCCCTGAAATAATTTTCAGCTATGTTTAAAGCTGTAACAATGGCAACTGTGAAATCAGACTGATTAGGGATATCGTTCTGCACTTTATGCATCAGAGAATCTACATATTGAGCACTCTTCTCAAGAAGTTCAATGTCATCACCTTTTAAAGTGTAATGATTATTGAAGATCTTAATTCTGATATCCTTTTGTTCCATTTATGCTTATTTTGATACTAAGTTAAACAAGTTTACAGCACCTTATATAATAATCTCTGAACCCGCATAGGATTTAAAAATTATTATTAGCTTTCTGCTCAAGATGCTGATCAAGCCTTGCCATTAACTCCCTTATCCTTGCCTTCAGTTGTGCTTTATCTTCTGCTGAAATCTTGTTTTTCCTCTCGTCAAGCAACCTGTTCTTAAGTTCAGCTATTTCACGATCTCTTGAAAGAATCTCGGAATTTTTACCTGAAAGTTCCAGCTTGATCTGAGACAACTCTTTCTCGTATTCTGAAATTTTCTGGATATATAACTCATTCTCCATCTTAGTTGCATTAAATTTCTCAACAAGATTCTTAACCTTTGAGAAAAGTTTCTCCAGTTCACTCTTTAAACCAAGATCGTTAACCTTCAAGATAACGTTGTCCATTTCACTTCCTTAGCTCTGCTTTTAGTTTTTTTCCGAGATAGCTTATAAGATTAGAAATTTCACTGTTCACCTCATCATCATTAAGTGTTCTTGAAGAGTTGTTAAACTCAAGTGTGTATGTAAAACTCTTTCTCCCTTCAAGTAAATAAAAATCAAAAAGTCTGTGAGACATCAGAATATTTGAATCAAAGCTTCCGATTTCTTGTGAAACTTCAGATGCCTTAACATCCGAAGGAACTGTAAATGAAACATCCCTGATAACCGATGGAAACTTCGGTATTTCTCTAAACATTTTCAGAGTACGGGAACTTGTTATCATTTCATTCAGTAAATCTCGCATAAAACCAATGGTTTAGTTATATCATAATACTTCATCAGTTTCCCTGAAGGTTTCAAAATAGACGCAATTAACTTACCTTTACTAAAGTAATTCATCTGGAAATCAAAATTATCTGTATAATAATAATCATTTAAATCGTTAATTTCAATATTGAATTTACTTAATAAGGATTCAAGTTCACCTCTTATATCAAAAACATCTATATCACGCTGCTTATCATGTACTGATGCGGGAAATTTGCCTGCCAGAATCAATATTTTATTTCTTTTCTCCAGTATTTTTTCGCCCTCAAGAGAGAATACATTTCCTGATTCAAATAGCCTGAGATATTCTGTTCCGTGGTTAAGATTATACTTAACAGCATTCATAGCACCAATAATGAGATTTGGTCTTAAAACTCCAGTGGCTTTACCCAAAGGATTCAAAACCCTTACAAAGTTCTCAGTAAACATAGAAGCTTCATCTTCATCAACAAGAGAATTAGTTATAATTTCAGAATAACCTCTGTTTATGAAATATCTTCTGTAATCGAGCATAGTATCATATTTCACATCGGCAAAATCTCTTATATCAAGAAAAACTTTATCGTAGGATTTCTCGGGAATTTTATTGTAACCGTATAATCTTGCCACTTCTTCTATGAGATCAACTTCCCTTTTCAGATCTTCACGTCTTGAATTCGGTATTGTGAATCTGAGAAGATCCTCATTTTCTCCGATAAGCTCAAGTCCCAGACCGGATAGTATCTCTATTACCTCCATTTTATTGAAATTCACACCTATAACAGCATTTAACCTTGAAAGCCTCAACGGAACAGTTAACTTCTCAAGCCTCACAGGATAAATATCTGCAACTGGTGTTTCAATTTCACCTCCGGCTAAATCTCTTATCATTTCCAAAGCTCTAAGCGCCGCCCACAGAGTCCTGTCAATATCAACACCTCTTTCAAATCTGTATGATGAATCTGTCTGAAGCCCGAGATATTTGGATGTTTTTCTTATGTTAACAGGTTGAAAATATGCGCTTTCAATAAAAACATTGGATGTTGTTTCGCTGATTTCAGAATTCATTCCACCCATAATACCTGCTAATGCAACCGGTTTTTCAGAATCACATATAAGCAGAGTATTTTTCCTAAGCGGCCTCTCTTTCCCGTCCAGTGTTAGAAATTTTTCTTCATCATCAGCATCCCTGATAATTATTTTGCCACCGGAGATCTTATCAAAATCAAAAGCATGTAAAGGCTGACCGCATTCAAGCATAACAAAGTTGGTTACATCAACAATGTTGTTTATTGATCTGATCCCGGACGAAGCCAGAAAATTTTTCAGCCAGTCAGGTGATTCCTTGATTTTAACATTACGGATCAGTACACCTGAGTATCTTAGACAACCATCTGATTTTATTTCTATGCTGACCGGACTGGATTTGAATTTGATATCAGAGTTAATTTCGGGTATTTTAATTTTATTTCTGTTTATTACTGATATCTCATTAGCTAATCCAAGATATGAAAGTAAATCTCCTCTGTTTGGAGTTACGCCGGTATCAATAATTACATCATCAGCTCCTAAGTATACTGAGAACGGATCTCCCGGTTTAAGTTCTGTGTTCAGAACCATAATTCCATCATGGTTATCTCCGAGATTCAGTTCCTTTGCAGAACAAATCATACCTTCTGAAATTTCACCTCTTATCTTTGTTTTTTTGATCTCAAAGCCACCGTTTGGGATCACAGCTCCGGGAAGTGCAACACACACAATTTGCCCTTTATCAACATTTGGGGCTCCGCAAACTATATTCAGCCCATCGCCACTTCCTATATCAACATTACAGACGCTCAGCTTATCAGCATTAGGATGTTTCTTCTTAGCCTTTACGTGCCCGATAACGAAATTTTCCCACATCTTTGAAGTATATTCAACACTTTCTACTTCTATGCCGAGATTAACAAACAAATCAATCAGTTCTTCGGTTGAATAACTGAAATCAATATATTTCTTTAGCCATTTAAGCGATATTTTCATAATGCAAATATAGTTTTATGCCTTGCAAGTATAAAGGAATTTATTGAGTTAGGAATATAAAGATCATCAGATAAAGCCCAGCCGCTCATAAAAACGTTTCATAACTCAAGAATTACATTACCTTGAATGCTTCATTCATTAAAATTATATTTGTAAATAATTTATTTTTAGCCGGAGTAGCTCAGGTGGTTAGAGCGTCGGAATCATAATCCGCAGGTCGGGGGTTCAAGTCCCTCCTCCGGTACAACTAACCCGAATAATCTTCAGAAAATGAAGAAAACTGCAGGTGTAAATTTCAGCCTGCATAATAACTTAAGCTATGGAGAATTATGGAGCAGATTTAAAAGCCGACCTCCACTCCCACACAAATTACTCAGATGGATATTACTCTCCGGAGGAACTGATTTTAAAGGCCAAAGAAGCCGGATTAGATTACATATCAATTACAGATCATGACAACGTTGACTCCTACCATGAAGCTCTTGAGGCATCGGTTAAACATAATATCCAGCTTATTCCCGGAACTGAAATAAGTGCTGAACACGAAGGAAGAGAAACCCATATTTTAGCATATTTCATTAATACTGAAAATGAAGAACTCCGTGAATACCTTAAAAACTTCCGTATTGAAAGAATAAAACGTGCTGAAAGCATAATAGAAAAGCTGAACGAATTAGGTATTCCCTTAAGGAAAGCTGATGTATTCAAGAAAATGAAAGGAGGAGGGTCAATAGGAAGACCTCACATTGCAGTAGCAATGCTTGAAGCAGGTTTTGTCAGCTCATATCAGGAAGCTTTTTTAAAATATATTGGTGATAACTGCCCGGCTTATGTAAAAAAGAAAAACATTTCAGCTGAAGAAGCTATAAAGCTGATCAACAGGTGCGGAGGTTTATCATTTATTGCACATCCGGGCAAAAATCTCAAAGACAGCAATACACTTTTTGAACTAATAGAACTTGGAGTTGATGGGATTGAAGTCATCCATCCTTCACATACTGAAACCGATATTGAATACTTTAGGAACATAGCCGGACAATATTTTCTTCTTGAAAGCGGAGGAAGCGACTTTCACGGCGGGAAGATAAATGAAAATTCTATTCTGGGGAAATATTTCATTTCAGCCAGCAAGATAACTGCTATGAAAAACAGATTATTCATTTAATTAAGTTGGGGAGAAAAAAAATTAAAATAGCTATAGCTGTAAGTAAGTTTAATGAAGAAGTTACATCTGGTCTGCTTAAAGGGGCTATGAACTATCTTGAGCAATCAGGTATTGAGAAAAATCAGATCAAAATTTTTTACGTACCCGGAGCATTTGAAATTCCAATTACAGTAAAAAAACTCAGTAAGACTAAGAAATATCACGGTATCATTTGTCTCGGAGCTGTTATCAAGGGAGAAACGGCTCATTTCGAATATATCTCATATGCTGTAACTCATGGTTTGATTGAAATTTCACTAAAGTCCGACACTCCAATTGGATTCGGAGTAATAACCTGTTATACTGAAGAACAAGCCTTAGCACGCTCTTCTGATAATGAGAATAATAAAGGTAGTGAAGCCGCCAAGGCAGTTATTGAAATGATAGAAATACTTGATAAAATTGATTGAACTTGAAAACCAGAATATCTGAGCTCTTTGGAATAAAATATCCGATAATCCAGGCAGGTATGGTTTGGACTTCAGGCTGGAGACTTGCTGCAGCAGCAAGTAAACATGGTTGCTTGGGATTGATAGGTGCCGGCTCAATGAAAGCTGATCTTTTAAGGACCCATATCAGGAAATTCAGGGAATATTTCGGAGACAATAAGACTCCGCCCTTTGGTGTGAATGTTCCATTAATCCGAGGAGATATTAACAGACTGATAGATACAATATTAGAAGAAAAAGTTAATATTGTATTTTCTTCAGCAGGTAATCCTTCAGTCTTCTCATCAGTATTTAACGAGAACAAAATTACTTGGGTTCACGTTATAGCATCCGTTAAGCACGCAATAAAGGCTGAAGAAGCCGGATGTGATGCAGTTGTAGCAGAAGGTTTTGAAGCAGGCGGTCATAACGGAGTTGACGAGATAACTACATTTTGTCTGGTTCCTCAGGTAAGTCTGGCTGTAAAGATTCCCGTAATAGCAGCTGGCGGTATTGCAACCGGAAGACAAATTGCAGCAGCATTTGCTCTTGGATCAGAAGGCGTACAGATAGGAACAAGATTTGCAGCTACAACTGAGGCTTCATGTTCAGATAAGTTTAAAGAAAAAATAGTTGAAGCTTCAGATAACTCAACAATACTAACTCTTAAAAAACTGGCTCCGGTCAGATTATATAAAAATAAATTTGCCCTAAAAGCTCTTGAGGCAGAAAAGCGGGGTGCAGATGAGGAAGAACTCAAGCAACTCCTTGGGGAGAAAAGAGAAATGAAGGGAATATTTGAAGGTGATACTGAAGAAGGTGAACTTGAGATGGGACAGTCATCAGGTCTGGTAAATGAAATAAAGGATTTCAAAGATGTTTTGGCTGATCTTTTAAATGAATACAATCAGACAATAAAAAAGTTTTCTGAGATAAAATGAAACAATTTATCAAAATAGCTTCCGGTCAGGGATTCTGGGGAGACCTTATAGATGCACCTGTTCATCAGGCAGAAAAAGGAGAAATTGACTATCTTATGATGGACTACCTTGCCGAAGTTACAATGTCAATTCTCCAGAAACAGAAATTAAAGAACCCTGATCACGGCTATGCAAGAGATATCCCGGAACTAATGGAAAGACTCCTGCCGCTTCTGAAAGAAAAAGGTTTTAAAATAATTACAAACGGTGGAGGGGTTAATCCAGTTGCATGCAAAGACGCAGTTTTCAGCGTCGCTAAAAAACTTGGTATTAGTGGAATAAAAATAGGAGTAGTAACAGGTGACAATATTCTTGAAAGAATAGATGAGCTCTTCAGTGAAGGAATTTTGCTTAATAATATGGAAACTGGAGAAAGTGCAGAGGCAATTAAAGATAAACTCCTCAGCGCTAATGTTTATTTAGGCGCAGCTCCGGTTGTTGAAGCGTTGAAGCTGGGAGCTGATATAGTCATTACAGGCAGGGTCACAGATACCGGGCTTACACTGGCTCCGATGATTTATGAATTTGGCTGGGAAATGACCGATTGGGATAAATTAGCAGCCGGAACTGTTGCAGGCCATATAATAGAATGCGGAGCTCAGGCATCAGGTGGCAATTTCCTCGGAGACTGGGAGTCAATACCAGATCTTGCAAGAGTTGGTTTCCCTATAGTGGAAGCATATCCGATCGGGACCTTCTATATAACTAAACATGAAGGTACCGGAGGTCTTGTATCAGTTGAGACTGTAAGCGAACAATTGCTTTATGAAATTGGAAATCCAGCTGATTACATTACACCAGACTGCATAGCTGATTTCACCACTATAAATCTTTCCCAAGAATCGAAAGACAGAGTAAAAGTTTACGGAGTTAAGGGAAGACCTGCTACTGATTTCTACAAGGTGTCAATGTCATATTCAGACGGATACAGTGCTTTTTCAACGTTAACTTACTGTGCTCCAGATGCTTTAAAAAAAGCTGAAGCAGCAGACAGAATTTTGAGAACAAGACTTTCGGATTTAAACCTGAAGTTTGATGAAATAAGAACTGAATACCTGGGTTACAACTCATGCCATGGCCCCCTTGTTAAAAGAAGGGATGATTTAAGTGAGGTTGTTCTGAGAATAGGTGTAAGGTCACATGACAGAGCAAGTGTAGAAAGATTCGGTAAGGAAATTGCACCACTCATACTTACCGGACCACCCGGAGTAACCGGATTTGCAGGTGGAAGACCAAAGCCATCCGAAGTTGTGGCTTACTGGCCGGCTTTGATTCCCAAAAATAAAGTAAAAGCTGAAGTTTCACTATATGAATTATAAAGAATTAACCCTAAAAGCTTAAGAGAATGAGTAAAACACTTGTTATCGGAGCAGCAGGACAGATAGGTTCTGAGCTGACACTGGAACTGAGAAACCGATACGGAAATGAAAACGTATTTGCAGCTGATGTCAATGATGTAAATAATGAAGTTGCCTCTTCAGGACCCTTTGTGAGAATTAATGTCATGCATTCCGATAAACTATTTAATTTCATAAAGAGTGAGAAAATCTCCGAAGTTTATCACCTTGCTGCTATGCTTTCAGCAAAGGCTGAACAAAAACCCAAGGAAGCATGGGAACTTAACATTCAAAGTCTTCTGAATATACTAGAATTGTGCAGAGAAGGGACTATAAGCAAACTATTCTGGCCAAGTTCGATAGCTGTCTTCGGCCCCTCTACTCCGAAAATCAATACACCTCAGATAACTG